>JBHEKU010000170.1:0-2842 GCA_041859205.1 Ignavibacteria bacterium
TCAAAATTAATTTTTTTGGATGATAAAAATTCTAGTTCACTGATATTTCCAGTTCCAAATAAATTTAATAACTTTAAAATATATTCCTTTGATCTTTCATAGTCTCTATATTCTTCAATATATATATTTTTAATTTTCCGATTGTCTAGAATTATCTCTGGTTCAGCATTTTCATTTGATAATAAATATAGTTCTAAAGAGAACTTAATATCTAAAAGATGCTCAAGATTTTTTTCCTTCTCGTTCAAAGTCCGAACAATATTTTCAAAAGCATTTTCAGCTTTATTTTTTTCCATATTATTTATATTAAATTCTTCTTTATTTACAAAAAGTAAAATAGCTAAAATATATTCCGTTGAACTCTGACTTAAAAATAGTTGCTAGAATTGAAATACTAAATGATAATTTAGAAACATCATCCCATGGAAGTGGGATAATAATATTTAATAAATCTGTTGTCATTACCAATTTCCATTTATTCTTTAACTATTCAGATGGCTACAATACAAAGTTCAAAGTTTTTATTGAGAATATACTGATTGAAGATAGTAAAATTTTAGATATTTCTCCTCAGTTGGATATCGTAATAATTGGTATTGAACTTAAGAATGCATCAGAAAAAAATAAAATCCGAGAGTATGATGATAGTTTATTCGACGAAAATATTGTTGCAGCGGGTTATTCAGAAAATTTTAAATTGTTAACGCAAACATGTAAATGTAAAAATATAGTTGAAAGTATTCCCGGAAAGTTCTGGGGAAGCGGGAATTCAAGTTTATTACAATTTGAAGGTGATATTGAACCGGGTTTTAGTGGTGGTGGTTTATTTGATGGAAATGGTTTTCTCATTGGTATTATAACTTCTAGAAGCAGTCAAAATAAAAAATTGAATTATGCCATTCCTATAGAAACAGTACTCGCATATTATGATTCATATTCCAATCAAAATAATTTCAGTAACAATATAGATAACCTTAATAGTTTTTTTTATTACTTTGAATCAAAAAACTATAAAAAGGCTTTAGAAGATTTGGAGAAATGTTTAGAACATAGTGATGATGATGGATTAAAACTGCTTTTATGGAAATATAAAATATTGACACTGTTGCATTTTAGAATGATAAAAGAAGCTAAGAATATACATAATAAAGTGATGGAATATGTTGATGATCTAATTTGTGAGAGTGAAAACAGTAATTTCTCCGAAAGGAAAATATTTATAGAACTTTTGTCGGAAGGATTTGAAGAGATCTACTACTTATTCGCTAGTTATTATTTAGAGAAATCTGAATTTGATATTGCTATATCATATTTGAAATTAGGCTTAAATTATAAAAGTGATTCATCAAAGCTATATTTCATATATTCCACGATTTTATTCAAAACTAGGCAACATGAAAGCTCGTTCGGATATATTAACAAAGCTATCAATTTGGAAAATGATAATATACATTACCACAAATTAAAAGCTCTTTGCCTCTTTGAACTAGGGAAATTTGATGAATCAGTAGAAATTTGCTCTATCATTGAATCATTAATAAAAGATAAATCAGAATATTCTCATATTGAAATAACCGGAGATGTTTGCTTAGCTCAAAATAAGATTGAATTGGCCGTGCATTATTATACAGAAGCATTAAAAATCTTAGACAATACATTAGAAATCGAGAATGAATTAGAGAATGCTACTTCTTTACTTAGTTTTAACAAGTTTTGTATCGAAAATAAAAGATGCTTTTGTCTCATTAAAAAAAGAAATTATTTAGTACTAGATAAAATTTCAACAGTATTCTTACTTAGAGACAACGAAAATTTAGAAATTATTTATTACTATAAAGCTCTTGCTTTGTTTGGATTGAATGAATTCAAAACGGCACTCGATTATATTAACAAAAGCTTGTCAAAATTAGAGCATGCCGATAGCTTTTTACTAAGAGCTCTTATCTATTTTTCACAAGATAATTTTGAAAAATGCTATGAAGACTTATGTAGGGTTAAAAAAATAAATCCAGAGAAACCTGATTTGTTGAAAATAATAAAAATTGTTGAATTGAGATTGGAAGAAGGTAAAAATCAAATTAAGGTAAAATCGACTCCTGATAAATTAAGACTAGATCTTCTGGAAAGTATAGATATTATAAACCTTGATAGTACATTATTACAACTATTCATAAGAAGTCCACAAGAATATTATACGACTGCTCATTCTTATTTTCTGTATAGTCAATTTGAACATTCTCTTTTTCAAATAAATAAAGCAATTAAATTTGATTCCGAAAATATTGTTTATCTTAGGTTAAGAAGTGAAACATACTATGCATTGAATCAATCGGAAAATGGATTTTCAGATATTGAACATGTTTTAAAAATTGACCCATCCCTTAAAAAAACTATCTATCGCTCTCACCTTAGTTTGAAAAAACTACTTAATCCTTTTTTTCTGGTAAAATTCTTAAAAAACCTCTTTAGTTAATAATTGTTCTACCCTTGAGAATATTTTAATGTTTAACTAAAATTTGCTCAAACTTGTGTCAAACGGTATACTTATGTAGAGGGACTAATCACTTTTGTAATAGTGTCTGCTCCCCGAAAAAGAATGTTTTAAAAATCTTAACTTAAAATACATAAGGAATCCGTTTATGGACTTTTTTCAAACACCGTCACCAGACTACTCAGGAATGAGTGAAGACGAAATTTACCACCTTGGCAAGAACTTCGAGGAGAAATTATCTGAACTCCTTGAAGAGCATAAAATCTATTATCATACATTTCCGTTCTTCAGGTCCTTAGAGGAAGGACATCAAGCTGCAAAAAAGCAACTGAAGTCCGAAGAGAAGGAGGT
>JBHEKU010000297.1:0-7836 GCA_041859205.1 Ignavibacteria bacterium
TCGTTCCGATGCTCCAGCGTCGGAACGTTTTTTTTTAAGGGAGTGTCCGAAAGGACATTCCCTTTTTTTTAAATGCGACTTTTCAAATTTTTTCTATCATTTTTATGGTTTTATAGATAGATGTTTCATTTAGACCTCCCCCTATCCCCCTCCTTATAGAGAAGGGGAAGAATCATTCGAGTAATATTTTTAAAGGAAGTGTCTGAAAGGATATTCCTTTTTTGTTTAAGTTGTTCCCCACGCATACCAATTTCCGGCCACTTTTTCCCAACGTATGATTTTTCCGCAATCATTGTACATAGGATGCTCTCCCGTTTCAGAATATGCAAACCCATAGCAATTATCAAGCATACCGCCAATAGTAAAACTGATAGTTCCATCTTTAAAAGTTTCAAAACTCATAAAACTGTTTTCAGTAAGTTGCTCAATAAATTTACTGTGTACTTCCTTATCAATGTTTAATTTCTCCAACAAATCTTTATGTAAATGAACTGCCCGCGAATATTGGTCATGAACTTCTTTCTCCGTGAATTCATATAAACTGTCATTTAGTGTTTTCATTCTTCGCTTTGTGTTAGTCATTTCTTTTATTTTACCATACTGCTTTATTTCTAAAGCAAATTTATTTAAACTTTCTTCCCTCTGCTTATAGAAAACATAATTAGCAGCATCATTCTGATATCCGTATGTAAAAAAGAATAATAGAATCACAGAGCCAATAATAATTCCAACATTTATTCTATAGAATTTTCTTCTTTCAAAAGAGCAATAAATAATGTAAAAAAGTACAATTAACCCAAGAACAGTTGCATCAACAAATAGAAATTGAAATAATTCTGAAGTTCTACTGTAAAATATTGTAAACAGAAAAGGAATGAGAAGACATACCGAAATTAAAGCAATTAATATATTAGACCAGATATTTTTCTTCATCTCCTCTCCCACTTCATTGCAATTCCTTTAGCTTCGTATTGCTCTGCGCCTATCATCGGACCCTTGAAAGTCCGCTCTTCTTTAAATCCCATTATTTTATATAAGTTTAATGCAGGTAAATTATTTTTTAAAACCGCTATTCTTAATTCTTCTTCAGATTTTTCCAGAACGTATTCAATTAACATCTCCCCCTCCTTTGTAAGGAGGGGGAAGAACCACGCGGGAGTGTCCGAAAGGACACTCCCTTGTTTGTTTTAATTACTCCACGAATACCAGTTCTGCTCTATCATAGTATAACTGACTTTACGACCTTCAAAACCAGGTGAAGGTTCTTTTTCTTCACAATAAACAAATCCGTAACTGTGCTTTTCGAATTTATTTACAACAAACCAAATTTCATTACTTTCATAAACTTTCAAATCTTTACAATCAACATCTGGCAATTCATTTTTATATTTCATACACATTTCTTTACTAATTTCTTCACTATTAAATTTTTCCGATTTAATATTATGATTAATTTTAGCTGCTAATTTGTTCAGCTTATCTTTTCTCGCATTAAAGAATACATCATTTGAAAGCTTAAAAAGGTTATCTATGTTTACAACAAAAAACATTGTAGTAATAAACATCAAAAGAAATACGGTCGGTCTGAAATAAGCTCGTCTTTCAACTGAACAAAAAACACCGTAGCTTATTAATATTAACACCACAGCAATTATTTCCAAAATTATTACTTGCCGTGGGTTTAAACTTTTAGAATAAATAATTATTATGAAGGGAGTAGTAAGCAATAAAGTTATCGAAACCATTAAAATATTTGATATATTCTTCTTCATCTCCTCTCCCACTTCATTGCAATACCTTCTGCTTCATATTGCTCTGCGCCTATCATCGGACCTTTGAAAGTCCGCTCTTCTTTAAATCCCATTTTTTTATATAAGGTTAATGCCGGAATATTATTTTTTAAAACTGCTATTCTTAATTCTCCATCAGATTTTTCCAGCACGTATTCAATTAACATCTTCCCAATTCCTTTTCTGTAATGAGTCGGCGAAACATAAAGCCAGTCGATTGTTTTTTTATTATAGCCGATAAATCCGGCAACCTCATCTTCTAATTCAGCAATAACAATATCACCGCCAAAAAGTCCTTCAGCGAATGCAGCTTTCTTCAAAGAGATAAATGCATTCAAATCCACACTTCCCCTCAGTTCCTCTAAGCGAGCTGCATCGTGGATTTTGGAAATCGCCTCCCAGTCGCTTGTTTTGTATTTACGGAGTTTGATGTTCATATTTTTTCTAATCTTGACGGATTTTTGACGGATTTTATTTTTTAAATATTGTAAAAACAATCTTCCTTATTTCAGATGTCAGATTTCAAATTTCAGATTTATTGCTAAATCATTTTAACTTTAAATTCCATTGTAACATTATTGTCACATTTTACTTTCATCAAATAAGAAAAATTTTCTGATCTTGACGGATTTTGACGGGTTTTGATTTTTTAATATTGTAAAAACATTTTTCTAATTTCAGATTTCAGATTTCAGATTTCAGATTTCAGATTTTTACAGCTGAATGTAACATCATTGTCACATTTTGAAATTACGCTCCCGTTTTAACAACTCTACAAAATGTAACAGTGTAACATTATTGTCACATTCTGGGTCATGCTCAATCCCGTCTCAGCGGGACGAAATTGCGCACCTTGTATTATCAAATTTCTACTCTACAAAATGCAACAGTTCAATCTGCTTGGCGAATTACATTTTACTACATCATCCTGCTTAAAGGAGAAATTAGCGTTCAAGCATTACTAACTCTTAAAAATAATAAACCGTGCAATGCAAAAAAATGAACTTTTACCTATTAGTAGTAATAGGTTTTTTTTATTTTTATATGAATATAAATCTCTCAAAAAGCATGTTGAAAAGAATTTTGCTGTTTTTAATTATTTTTATTACATCCATATCTATTTATTCTCAGGAAAAACCAAATACTAAATACTGGATTTACTTCAAAGATAAAGGAAAGTTTACCACTGGCATCGTAACTCCGGGCAGCACTGCATATGAATCGGGAAAATCAATGCTGACAGAAAAAGCAATTAAAAGAAGACTCAAAGTATTACCTGAAGAAAAATTAATTGACTTCAGCGACCTTCCTTTAGATGAAAAATACATTAACGGTATTACAAAATTAAATATTGCTATCATTGCAAAATCACGCTGGCTCAATGGTGTTTCTGCATACTTAACTCCTTCGCAAATAAAAAAATTAAAGGAGTTAAGTTTCGTATCCGAAGTAACAACAGTCAGAAAATTTAATAAGCAGGAATTTATCAGCTCAATTGATTTATCATTTGATGAAAAAAGTTATTCATTGCCGGCGGAAAATCACAGACTTGATTACGGTAAATCTTTCAAACAAATGGAAGCGGTAAATGTTCCTAAAGTCCACGATTTAAATATCACCGGAAAAGGAGTAATGATGACTAACATAGACGACGGATTTGAATGGAGAAGCCATCAGGCGCTGAATACTTTATCCGTGCTAAGTGAACACGATTTTCTTAATAACGATGATAAAGTTTCAAAAGAAGATTACAATAAATTTCCTGAATCTTATTCACAGGGAGACCATGGTACTGCAACGCTTTCATGCATGAGCGGAAAAAAAGAAGGAAAACTTTTCGGTCCTTCGTTCGATGCAGATATACTTCTAGCAAAGACTGAATACGTATCGAGCGAAACGCCTATGGAAGAAGATTTCTGGCTTGAAGCCTGCGAGTGGGCAGAAGCACAGGGAACAGATATTATAACAAGTTCGCTTAACTATAAAATTTTTGATGCGCCGTATGATTCAAATACATACTCTTACAAAGATATGAACGGCAACAGGGCAATAACAACAATTGCCGCAGACAGAAGCGCATACCTGGGAGTAGTTGTTTGCAGCTCGATGGGAAATTATTATCAGACTGATGTGCCATCGCTTACAACTCCTGCCGATGCAGATTCAATTATTTCTATCGGAGCTGTAAACTTAAACGGTAAGATTGCAGGATTCAGCTCTAACGGTCCGACAAGCGATGGAAGAACTAAGCCCGATGTAGTTGCGCCGGGTGTTGGTATCTGGGTAGCGGTTTCAAAAAACAGTTCAGGCAATGACAGCACATATAAGTTCGGAGACGGCACGTCGTTCGCCGCGCCGATAACTGCCGGAGTATGCGGATTGATTTTATCTGCTCATCCGGAGCTTACTCCGCTGCAGGTAAGAGAAGCATTAAGAAACACTGCAAATAATTCCGGCACTCCAAATAATGTTTATGGCTGGGGATTAATAAATGCTTACGATGCGATTTTATACTGGGGACCGGTATGGAGTAATGAAGCAAAGTTCGATTACGCCGAAAATGGATTGTACGTAAGAACTTACATTGTTACTAACGATAAATTTAATCCGGGCACAGTAAAATTAAATTACACCTCCAGCGGCGAAGATAATATGAAAGAGTACGAAATGAAATTAGTTGAAGACTTTAAAGATGGAAATAATTCGGGTTTATATGAAGCATTTATACCGGGCGAGACATCAGCAGCAGCATTTGTGTTTTACAATTTTAAAGCAACCGGTGTATCGGAAAGAGTGTGGAGCTGGAATAGATAACTTAATTCTGAATTCTGAATTCTGAATTCTGAATTTCGGTTATAACTTTCTTTGCTATCCCCAGATTATTTTCAAACACAATACTGCATTTTTCTCCTATAGAGTTTCGGAGGTGTTTATTCGAAAGGATGTTACGGAAGTTTTTATAAAAATCTTTTGAATCATTAACTAATATTCCTGCTCCTGAAGAAATCATTATTTCATCTTCATCTGAGTTCTTTACTTTATTAGAGAAAAATACAGGCATATTAAAAATTGCAGGCTCGAGAATATTGTGAAGCCCCGTCTTATGCCCTCCGCCTACATAGCTAACGTATGCAATTGAATACAGCGAGTAAAGTATTCCGATAGTATCAACGATAATAACATTCTGATAGGAATAATTTTGTAAATGAGAGTAGCGGATTGTTTTTAAGTTAGGGTAATTTTCCTCAATGTAATCTTCGATAGCTTTTATCTTTGTTGCTTTGGGCTCGTGCGGAACGAGAAATGTTAAAAGATTTTCTTCGTAATTTACTATTTTATCTAAGACAGGCAAAATAACATCTTCGTCATCTTTCCAGCTGCTGCCGATAACAAATATTTTTTTATCTTTAATTATTTTTTCTTCTATTATTTTCTTAGCCTGAATTTTTTTGGAAGATTCGTAAACGCGCTCGAATTTCGAATCCCCTACTTTTATTATTTCAGTTTTATATCCTCTTAATTTCTCTTTATAATTTTTTTCATCGTATTCATCTATCACAAAAATTTTATCAAGCAATCCGTACAGATATTTTTTAAATGAGACTGCTACAGGCAGTTTCCATGTAATATCTTTTTCATCATATCTTGCATTCACAAGATATAGAGAAATATTGTTTTTCTTAGCTTCATTAATTAAATTAAGCCAAAGGTCATACCTTATAAAAAATATTTTCACAGGATTTATTTCATCAATGAATTTTTTAACAGCAGATTTTGTATCGAAAGGCAGATAACATTTTATAATATTTCCCTGCGGAATCTTTGCATTCTTATAACCTGATGGAGAGAAGAAAGATAAGACTATATTGTAATTTTTTTTAACGAGCTCCTCTAAAAACGGCAGCGCCTGCTGATACTCGCCCAGTGATGAGCAGTGAATTAAGATTGTTCTTTTATTTTTATCGAGCGCAGAAAGAGATTGTTTAAGCTCATTAAATATTTTACTTCTGCCTGTAAATCCTTCACGGACTTTATCATTGAAGAGTGAATAGATTTTAAAAAAAATCCATACCAACGGTAGAAATAAAATATTATATAGGAGGAGCCACAACATAAGCAGTAATTTCAGATTTCAGATTTATAGTTTCAAGTGGGATATATTGCCAGTGGAGACAAGTGCGAGAGAAACAAGCCCCTGACTTTCATCAATAAAAATCAGAGGCTTATTTTTTAAACTTCCATTATTTCTTTTTCTTTGTGGACTAATAACTCATCAATTTCTTTTGTGTGTTTATCTGTCAGTTTTTGTATTTCCGTCTCTGCATGTTTTCTTTCATCTTCAGAAAAATGTTCTTCTTTTTCTTTTTTCTTTAATTCTTCGATACCGTCTCTTCTTATATTTCTTATTGCTACGCGGGATTCTTCAGCAAATTTTTTCACCATCTTCACAATTTCTTTTCTTCTTTCTTCATTCAGGGCAGGGATTGGTACGCGTATAACGTTTCCGTCATTCGATGGATTCAATCCAAGGTCAGATGTTAAAATTGCTTTTTCAATAAGACCCATTATTGATTTATCCCATGGCTGAATAGTAATTGTGTGGTAATCAGGAGTGCTGATATTTCCCACCTGCGCAATCGGAGTAGGCGTTCCGTAGTAATCAACTTTTACTCCGTCAAGAAGATTTGTTGTTGCCTTGCCGGTTCTGATTTTTGCAAACTCGTGTCTGGCATGGTCAACTGCCTTCGCCATTTTTTCCTGATGACTTTTTAATATTTCCTTTATCATTGTAATAAGTAGTAAAATTTAAAAATTAAAATTTATGAATTATGAAATTAATGTTCCAATGTTTTCGCCTGTTACAATTTTTTTCAGATTATCTTTTTTATTCATATTAAAAACAAGTATCGGCAGATCATTTTCCTGGCATAAAGTTATTGCTGTTAAGTCCATTACTTTCAGATTCTGGTCAAGCACATTTGCATAAGAAAGTTTTTTATACATTTTTGCTTTAGGGTTTTTTTCCGGATCGCTATCATAAACACCGTCAACTCTTGTTCCTTTCATAATAACATCTGCTTTCAATTCTATCGCGCGTAATGCTGCTGCAGTATCAGTAGTAAAATAAGGACTGCCTGTTCCGCCGGAAAAAATAACAACTCTCTTTTTTTCAAGATGGCGGATTGCGCGTCGTTGTATGAACGGTTCGGCAACTTCATCCATTTTTATAGCTGTCTGTACTCTTGTAAATATTCCTCTTTTCTCGAGTGCATTTTGAATAGCAAGAGAATTGATAATTGTAGCAAGCATTCCCATTGTATCACCGGTTACGCGGTCAACTCCCTGCTGTGATGCAGATAGCCCGCGGTAAATATTTCCGCCTCCTATTACAATGCCGACTTCTATTTTTAACTTTACAATTTTTAAAACTTCTTCTGAGAAATGGTCAAGAACTGTGTTATCGATGCCGTAGCTTTTATCTCCCATGAGAGATTCACCGCTTAGCTTGAGTAGAATACGTTTGAATTTAGCAGCCAAAGTATATTTTTATTTATTTAATATATTCAGATTGTTTTAAATATTCAGTGTAATTGTTCGTTCCTCGTTGTTAGTTGTCCGTTGTCCGTTCTGATTCAGCTTTTAGATTCGTGGGAACAATCGATGAATACCAACTACTCATTATCACTACTCACTACTTTATACTATCAAAAGGGCATAAAAAAACCTGACAGCTTTTTCAAACTATCAGGTCTTAAATAAGAGTCTGAGATCAACCTCCGAGCTGGAATCTGACCATTTCAATAACGTCAAATTCTTCACCGGAAGATTTTTTATAATCTTTAATCAGGTCCTGCACCGTTCTGCCGGATTCCTTAATAGATTCCTGCTCAAGCAATGTATTATCCTGATAGAATTTTTCTACTTTATTAAGTACAATTCTTTCTGCAATGTTTTCAGCTTTGCCTTCGTTCTTGGCAACAGTCATGTAGATATCTTTTTCTTTTTCAATCGTCTCTGCGCTGATTCCATTTCTATCTATAGAAAG
>JBHEKU010000310.1:0-2811 GCA_041859205.1 Ignavibacteria bacterium
TAAATGATTTTGAGCCTGTATCTGCCTGGGCCTGCGATCTTAAAAATGTAAAATGCATATCCTTGAGCCACCAGTCAGCTGTTTTGAATAAAAATGTCCCTCAGCCCTCTGAAATAGATATTCTTGGAAAAGCAATTTTAAAGAATTATGCTCCTACTTCAAAGCAATATGGCTTTCATTTTAAATCCTATGATCAAAGCATTTATACTCCGGTTATCAGGAAGCAAGTAAGGGAGCTAATAATAAAAAATAAAGGGCATTATACAGTTTACCTTCCTGCATACGACGATAAGCGGCTTTTAAAAGTGCTCAGTCAATTTGATACTGTAAAATGGCAGGTATTTTCCAAACACAACAAAAAAAAGATAAAGACAAAAAACATTACAATTCAGAAGATTGATAATGAATCATTTATAAAAAGCATTGCTGAATCAGAGGGTGTGCTTTGTGGTGCAGGATTCGAAACTCCGGCTGAAGCACTTTTTCTGAAGAAAAAACTACTTGTTATTCCCATGAAAGGTCAATACGAACAGCAATGTAATGCAGCTGCGCTTGAAGAAATGGGAGTTCCTGTTATAAAAAGTCTCAATCTTAAGCATGAGGAAAAAATACGAAAGTGGTTAGAAAATGATACAGTTGTTGATGTTGATTATCCTGATATTACCGAAGAAATTATAAACAAGGTAATTGCCGAAAATACTTCGGATTTTAATCTTGAAATGATGCTTGAAGGTAATAAGCCGGATACACTTAAAAGATTTAAAAGAATGATGCTTAGAAAAATAGCTTTAGAATTAGCTGAGAATGATAATTGAGATGGATGATAGTTTTGGTAAGGATTTTATATGGGGAGTTTCAACTGCAGCATATCAAATTGAAGGCGGATG
This sequence comes from Ignavibacteria bacterium, assembly GCA_041859205.1. Classification (GTDB taxonomy): domain Bacteria; phylum Bacteroidota; class Ignavibacteria; order Tepidaquicellales; family Tepidaquicellaceae; genus JAFDZO01. The sequence goes on from JBHEKU010000310.1 coordinate 888, forward strand.
GGATGCCGACGGTAAAGGAAAATCAGTATGGGATGAATTTTCAAATAAAAAGGGAAATATATTTGAGAATCAAAACGGAAATGTAGCCTGCGATTTTTACCACAGATATTCAGAGGATATAAGTATAATTCAACAACTTAACATACCGAATTACCGATTTTCAATTGCCTGGAGCAGAATTTTACCAAATGGTATTGGGGAGGTTAACATTCAGGGGATCAATTTTTACAACCGGGTAATAAATCTTTGTTTGGAACTAGGAATTGAACCATGGATAACTCTTTACCACTGGGATCTTCCATATGAACTTGAGAAAAAAGGTGGGTGGACAAACCGTGATATCATAGCTTGGTTTAGTGAGTATGTTGCAATTTGTGTAAAGCACTTTGGGGATAGGGTAAAACGTTGGATGATATTAAATGAACCTATGGTATTTACCGGAGCCGGTTATTTTCTGGGAGTCCATGCTCCCGGCAAAACAGGACTGAAGAATTTCTTAGCAGCAGCACATCATGCAGCAATGTGCCAGGCTGAGGGAGGTAGAATTGTTAAAGATTTAAAGCCTTCATCTCTTGTTGGAACTACCTTTTCATGTTCTTATATTCAACCCTTTGGTCATTCTGAAAATGATTTTAATGCGGCTAACCGAATTGATGTTCTACTAAACAGAATGTTCATTGAGCCACTGGCAGGACTAGGATATCCCACTAAAGATCTCAGCTTACTGAATAAACTTGAACCTTATATTAAATCGGGAGATGAAAACAAACTTCCATTTAAAATGGATTTTATCGGATTACAGAATTACACCCGGGAATTAGTATGCTCTTCGCGCTTAACACCTTTGCTATGGGCTAAAATTGTAAAAGCTGAAAAGAGAAATGTAGAAACAACGGTAATGAATTGGGAGGTTTATCCGGAAAGTATATACCAAATGCTTCTGAAATTCAGTAAATATGATTCTTTTGGGGAGATAATAGTAACTGAAAATGGAGCCGCTTTTCCAGATAAAGTTTTCGATGGTAAAGTCGATGATGAAAAAAGAAGACGATACTTGGAACTGCACATTAATCAAGTCTTACGAGCGAGGAATGAAGGAGTTAAGGTAAATGGCTATTTTGTATGGAGCCTGACAGATAATTTTGAATGGGCTGAAGGATATAAACCCAGATTTGGCCTTGTTTATATCGATTTCAACACCCAACAGCGAATAATCAAAAAATCAGGATTATATTATAGTCAGCTCATCAAGTCAATGAAAAACATATAAGGAATAATCTGCTATTTCTTTTTTCGCTTATGACGTAATACTTTAGCTTCCAGAAAGAAAATAATTTCCTCTGAAATGTTTTTTGTATGATCACCAATTCTTTCAGTTTTTCGGATAATAGAAAGAAGATTCAAATGATTCATAATTGCTTTTGGATGATTTTTGATTTGTTCTGCAATAACTTTGTTTGCATTCTTGTTACTGGCATCCAAGACTTTATCTTTTTCGAAAATTGTGGATGCAAGCTCATTATCGTCGTTTTCAAAAGCTAATAATGCTGTTTTAACCATTTCTATGGAAGTATTTATCATTAAAAGCAAATTGGTCTTCTTTAAGCTTTCTTTCGAAAATGAGGTTTCCGTATCTTTAAATAATTTTGCAATTCCCCATCCAAAATCTCCAATTCTCTCAAGATTATAGTTTATTTTCAGTACAGATAAAACAAAGCGTAAATCATTTGCTACCGGAGTATACAGAGCTAGAATTCGTTCGCAATCCATATCGATCTTTAACTCGAATGCATCAATTCTTTTTTCGCCGGAGGACATTTCATTAATTAAATCTCTATTGTTCTTCTCCACAACATCTCTTACTTTCTGCAATTGAGAAACAACAGTTTCCCACATATCTGTCAAATCCGTTTTGAGCTGTGAA
>JBHEKU010000073.1:0-2608 GCA_041859205.1 Ignavibacteria bacterium
AATTGTTTAGACGATTATCTTCGGTTTTTATGGGCGATACTTTATTGAATGCAGAAGTTGGGAGCTTTTCAGTTTATACAAATAAATGTCCATTTAATATCAGCCAAGCATCTCCTGCACGTAATGCTATGGATATGATTAAGAATTATTGGGGGGATGCACCTTGGTTAGATGAATCATTTGTAAAAACTGCCGACCGTTGGGAAGTTGAGGATTTAGGATTACAAATGTTTAGTGCTGGAATGGCAGGTTTAAGGAATTGCATTACTATGGGAGTTTATTATCTTTCTTTGAATTGGAAAGAACTAAAAGACAATTTGAATCTTTGGTTATCAAATATTGACTTGATTGCAGAAGAAATAATACGACTAACGACACCTTTAATGCGAATCAGAAGAGTATTGTCATCTGACATTGAAATGTATAGTCAAGAGATGAAAAAAGACGACCATGTATTTTTATGGTTAGCAAGTGCAAATACAGACCCAACTGTTTTCCAAAATCCTTTAGAATTTGTTCCGTTTCGTAGCCCAAATCCACATTTGAGTTTTAGTAGCGGAATACATTCTTGCTTAGGGTTTTCGTTGGCACGAATGGAAGTTGAGGAGGTTTTAAAGTCAATAATTGTAAATTGGAAGAAATTAGAACTGGTTGATTTTCCTATTAGATTCAAATCAAGTGTTGTTAATGAAATATCTATGATGAAAGTTCGACTTAATTGATAGTTCTTAAGTACTGGAATATAATACACATGTTAATTTAATAATAATGACTAAAAATGAAATCAAAATATTTAACGACCTTTTATTTACAGAAATGATATTTGTCGAAGGTGGAAGTTTTATGATGGGAGCATCGTCTAATGACACGAACGTATGGGGACGTGAGCTACCTCAACACCAAGTTGTCCTCGACTCTTTTTATATAGGTAAATACGAAGTTACACAAGAATTATGGACAAAAATAGTGGGTAATAATCCAAGTCACTTCAAATTAGGGGATTATTATCCAGTAGAAAATTTAAGCTGGGAAGATTGTTATTTATTTATTTCAAAACTAAAAGAGGTTACAGGAATATATTTTCGATTACCAACAGAGGCGGAATGGGAGTATGCCGCTAGAGTAGGAGCTAAAGAAAGTGAGCTATTAAACAAATTAGATTTGGAGAAGATTGCATGGTATGATGCCAATTCAGAGAATAAAACTCATCCTGTTGGATTAAAGTTGGCGAATGAATTAGAATTGTATGATGTCTGTGGTAATTTGTGGGAGTGGTGTTCAGACTGGTATGGAGAAAATTATTATACAAGCAGTCCTATTTCTAATCCTAAAGGTCCCAATACAGGAATTCTTAAAGTTATTAGAGGAGGTTGCTGGGGTACTGGGGCTAGAAGTTGTCGCTTATCATATCGTTATCGTGGTACTCCAAACATTAAAAGTAACAGGTGTGGAATTCGTTTGGCTTTTACTTTAAAATGATTTATTTAATAATGAAATTTTGATAATAATTTATGAAAATACTTTCCTTACATACACTGGGTCATGATACTTGTATCTCTCTGTTTCAAGATGGAAAACTTTTGTATACAATAGAAACAGAAAGAATTTCAAGAATAAGACATGATAGAAGAGTTGAAATTGCAATTGACCACATCAAATATTTATTCAATTTAAGCGATGTTAATATTTTAGTTTTCAGTTCGGATGTGAAAAATAGCATAGCTAAAATTGAAAACTTCGATAAAATAATTTATAATGTATCAGCTAAATATCTACATGTTGAAAGTTATAGTATGTTTTTGGGTTATCGTTTACCATGTGTAATTGTCGCTCATGAAGCATGTCATGCTATGGTTGCATATCATTACACAAATAATATCAATAACTGTCTCACTTTTGTAAATGAGGGAAGAGGAACTTTCTCAAGGAACTCCTTGTTTTTATGTAACCCAGGTTCAATTAAATTGTTGGAATATGATTCGTTACCTTGGTATGGAACTGGATTTGGTTGGTCTGCTCTTAGTCATTTTGCAGGTTTTGGACCTTCTCCATCTGCTGCTGGAAAGGCAATGGCGTTAGCTGGTTTTGGAACTTTTTCAAACAAAATATATGAATTCTTAAAATCATTTCATGACCGTTTACACTATAAATCTAGAAATGAACAACTAATTGAGTATAAAAAGTTGAAGGAATTATTACTAAAAAAAGAAATTACTATAGAAGATGTTTGTATAACGTTCCAGAAAATGTTTACTGATACTGTACTAAAATATGTAACCGAAAAAGCCAATTGTAATAATTCAGCTTTAGCTTTATCAGGGGGGTGTGCGTTAAATAGTAATACTAATACTAACATCATAGATGTCTTTGGTTCAAATTTGCATATCCCGCCTATTTGTAATGATTCGGGACAATCTATTGGAGCAGGTATTTATGTTAGTGAAATAATGCTTCAACAGAAAGTTGAACCAATTAGTGTATTTTCTGGTGGCGTAGATATTCTTGATGATGTTAAAAAGATAAATGGTTTTTTTAAAACAACTGAGTTTGATGCTCATTACATAGCTGAACAAATAGCTAATGGTTGCATAGTAGGGTTTTGTCAAGG
>JBHEKU010000110.1:0-16179 GCA_041859205.1 Ignavibacteria bacterium
TAACAAAAAAGGCGGATACTTCTATCCGCCTTTTCATTTGTAAAAATTAAATTTAATTCTCTGCTTTTAGTTTCGATTAATCCCTGGGCTTTTCAAGAGCTTCACTTATCATCGTTACTATTTCATTCTTGCCTTCTCCGCTAATGATAGAGAAAGGAATGTAATCTCTGCAGAGGTCTTCATTCTTTACAATTTTAGAAGCTCTGTAAATCTGTTTCTGCATTTTGTTTGCAGAAATTTTATCGGACTTTGTCAGAATGATTGCGAAAGGAATTTCGTAATATTCTAACCAGCTTACCATAAGCTCGTCAAGATAAGTAGGCTCGTGTCTGGAGTCAATCAAAACAAAAACCATTTTCACATTCTGTCTCTCGCTGATATAATCTTCAACAAGCTTTCTCCATCCTGCCCTTATCTGTTCCGGAACTTTAGCATAGCCGTAACCGGGTAAATCCACCAAATAAAATTTTTCATTAATCAAAAAATAATTCAGCTGGCGTGTTTTGCCGGGAACTGAACCAATCTTTGCTAATTTCTTTTTATTGCAAATCTTATTTACTAAAGATGATTTACCAACGTTACTTCTTCCGACAAAAACAAATTCAGAGAGTACGGATTTCGGGAGAGTCCGTAAGTCGTAAATACTGTTTATAAATTCAGCGGAAGTAATTTTCATAATTTTGTTTTTCTGGCTTGTAAAAAAAAATCCCTAACTTTTAAAAAATCTTTTTGAGAATTCAATATTAAAAGTTAAGGAAAATTTTTATTGGTTTCAGATTTAAATTTTAGAATTCAGACTATATATCTGGGGACTAAAAATATCCGAACAACGTATATATTATTACAAAGAGCTTTAGACTTTTTGTTTGCTTACTACTTTAGATGCTACTTTCTTTTCCTTAGGAGCTTTCTTTTCAGTTTTAGGAGCTTTAGGTGCTGCTGTTTTCTTTGCCTTCGGTTTCTTTTCTTCTTTCACAGGTTCGCTTGCTGCTTCATCTTTTGCTGCTGTCTTGCCGCCTTTTTTCTCTTCTTTAGCTTCTAAATGTGCTTTCTTAGCTGATACTACATCAAAGTCAACAAATTCAATAATAGCAGTTTCACCGCCGTCGCCGGGTCTTGTTCCTGTTTTCAGTACTCTTGTATATCCGCCGTTTCTTTCAGCAACTTTAGCTGCTATTTCACCGAACAGAATTGTTACAGATTCCTGATCTCTTAGGAAAGATTTTGCGACTCTTCTTAAGTGAACGCCTTTTTCCTGATTCGCATCTACAAATGCCAATGCTCTTTTTGCTTTTGTTACTAGCGGCTCAATAACTGTTCTGAGCTCTTTTGCTTTTGCAAGAGTTGTGTGAATTCTTTTATGCTTTATTAGTGAGCAGGATAAATTAGCGAGCGTAGCTCTTCTGTGGCTTGCTGTTCTTCCTAATTTTCTTCCTTTTACGCCGTGTCTCATAATATCAATTAAAATTTTGTATTGTAAAATTTTGTGTTGTAAAAAAATTATTTTTTTTCTTCTTTGATGTATTTATCTACATCCATTCCGAATTTAATTCCATAGCCGAATCCTTCTACTAATTCACCAAGCTCTGCTAAAGATTTTCTTCCGAAATTTCTGTAGTGAAGCATTTCTGATTCATCTTTTCTTACCAAGTCATGGATGTATCTGATATTAGCCGAACGTAAACAGTTTTGTGAACGTACAGATAAGTCTAACTCATCTACAGGTGTTAATAGTATTTTTTTGATAACTTCAAATTCTTCATCTTTCTCTTCTTTCTTCACAATCTCTTTTACTTCAAGCTTCGGATTTAAATTCGAAACCATTGTAAGTAAATCCTGTAATATTCTTGCTGCTGAAGTTAAAGCTTCTTCAGGATTGATAGAACCGTCTGTATTAATATCGAGAACTAATTTTTCGAAATCTGTTATCTTACCAACTCTTGTATTTTCTACAAGGAAGGTAACATTGTTCACAGGTGAAAATAATGAGTCAGTCGGAATGAACCCGAGCGGCAATGAAGCATTTTTATTTTCATCTGAAGGAACGTATCCGATTCCCTGACCGATTCTTAATTCTATATCGAGGTTTGCATCTTTGTTTAAAGTTGCAATATGTTTTTCAGGATTTAGAATTTTGAAATCTGCAGTGTTGCTTTGAATATCTTTAGCCGTGAACGTATAAGGTCCTTTCAGCTTGAATTCAATCTTGTTTGATTTACCTGTTAAATCTTTGAAACGAACTTCTTTAAGGTTTAAGATAATCTCAGAAAGATCTTCAATTACTCCTTTTATAGTAGTAAATTCGTGCTGCGCGTCATTAATTCTGATAGCAATAATGGCTGTTCCGTGCAGTGAGGATAGAAGTACTCTTCTCAATGAATTTCCAAGAGTAACACCGTAACCTCTTTCTAGCGGCTGGATAAAGAATCTGCCGTAAGTATCACTGAAAGATGCTTCGTCTTTATTGATATGCTCCGGCATTTGAATATAACTATTGCTCATGTATGTTATAGGTATTTAATTTTTATTTAGAATACAACTCGACAATCAACTGCTCATTGCCTATGAACTGTACTTCACTTCTTTCAGGCATTTTCAAGAATGTACCTGACATATTTGCTTTATCTAACGACAACCATTCCGGCATGAGTGTATCTTTCATTCTCTTCATTGCATCGTGAATCATTTCCATCTTTCTGCTCTTCTCTCTAACCTGAATAACATCACCTGCCTTCAATAAATATGAAGGGATATTTACAACTCTTCCATTGATAGTGAAGTGCTTATGTGTAATTAACTGTCTGGCAGATTTTCTCGAAGGAGCTACACCTAATCTGTAAAGAGTATTGTCAAATCTTCTTTCAAGAAGTCTTACAAGGTTATCGCCCTTAACACCTTTTAATCTTGCAGCTTCAGCAAAGTATGTTCTGAATTGTTTTTCAAGAACTCCGTATGTTTTACGGACTTTTTGCTTTTCTCTAAGCTGAACAGCGTAATCAGAAAGCTTGAACTTTTTGGTTGCGCCGTGCTGACCGGGAGGATAATTTCTGATTTCTACCGGACATTTATCACTAAAGCATTTTGTTCCTTTTAAGAACAATTTTTGTCTTTCTCTGCGACAAAGCTTACAACTTGCGTCAGTATATCTTGCCATTTATAAAATGATTATTTGTATATATTATTATTAAAAAATTTAAAGTCTTTCTTGTATAGTCGTTCTCTTACACACGTTCTTATACTCTTCTTCTCTTCGGAGGTCTGCATCCGTTGTGCGGAAGCGGAGTGATATCCTTGATGTATGTAACTTCAAGACCTGCTGTATTAAGCGAACGAACTGCTGCATCTCTTCCTGAGCCAACGCCTTTTATCAATACTTCAACTTTTCTCAAGCCTGCGTCATAAGCTGTTTTAGCAGCTGAATCGGCTGTAACCTGAGCGGCGAATGGTGTATTCTTCTTAGAGCCTTTGAATCCCATTTTACCTGATGAAGCCCATGAAATTGTGTGGCCTGCCATATCGGTAAGCGTTACAATTACATTATTGAATGTTGCCTGAATGTGCGCAACACCTTGTGCATCAACGTGAACTTTCTTCTTTGCTTTTTTAAAATTCTTAGCCAAAATTATTTTTTGTTTATAAAGTTTATAAAGTGTTAAAGTATAAGATTATTTCTTAGCTGCAGCTTTCTTTTTACCTGCGACAGTTTTTCTCTTACCTTTTCTTGTTCTTGCATTTGTTTTGGTTCTCTGACCTCTTACAGGAAGACCTCTTCTATGTCTTTTGCCTCTGAAGGTTCCGATATCCATTAATCTCTTTATGTTCTGCTGAATTTCAGAGCGCAATGCGCCTTCAAGCTTTACAGTGGAGATGATAGATCTGATTGTATTTACTTCATCATCCGTAAGAGAAGAAACTTTTTTGTTTTCATCTATGCCTGCTTCTTCTAAAATTTTCTTGGAAAAAGAGTTACCTATTCCATAGATGGATTGTAATCCGATAAGGATTCTTTTGTTCTTAGGTAAGTCTACACCGGCTAATCTTGCCAAATTTATTACTCCTTTGGTTTAAAAATTTTATTTATTACCCTTGTCTTTGTTTGTGTTTAGGGTTTGTGCAAATAACGCGTACAACGCCTTTTCGTTTTATGATTTTGCACTTGTCGCACATTTTTTTTACTGAGCTGCGTACTTTCATATAGTTATTATTTATATCTGTAAGTTATTCTGCCTTTGGTTAAATCATACGGAGAGAGCTCGACAGTAACTTTGTCTCCCTGTAGTATTCTAATGTAGTTCATTCTCATCTTACCTGATATGTGTGCAAGTATCTCGTGACCGTTCTCAAGTTTTACCTTGAATGCGGTATTCGGAAGAATTTCCGTTATTACTCCATCAACTTTTATCGCGTCTTGTTTTGACATTCGTTTTTTAAGAGGACTCTAATTAATCCTGATTTTTTATTCCCAGAAAGTTAAAATTTCTGCTTTACCCTTTCTTACAACAATCGTATGCTCGAAGTGAGCCGAAGGCTGATTATCTCTGGCCGCTACCGTCCAGGCATCCTTCTTTATATAAACTTCAAAGCTGCCATAGTTTACCATAGGTTCTATCGCAAGCACCATCCCTTCAACTAATCTTACTTTGTTATCGGGGTTATAGTAGTTCGGGACTGAAGGATCTTCGTGAAGATGTCTTCCTATTCCGTGACCGACTAATTCTCGTACAACTCCATAGCCGTTTCCTTCAACGTAGTTTTGAATAGCAACGGATATATCGTTCACAAAATTCCCTTCAACAGCTTGTTCGATACCTTTAAAGAGCGATTCTTTTGTTACCTTAAGAAGTTTCTTTGTTTTTGCGCTTACCTCACCGACTTCATAAGTGTAAGCCGAATCTCCGTGGTAACCGTTTTTTTTACTTCCCACATCTACTGAAACTATATCACCGTTCTTCAAAACTCTGTCACCCGGTATTCCGTGTACCACTTCATCATTTATCGAGATGCATGCGCTTCCCGGAAATCTTTTCCCGCTTACCATGTATCCTTTAAATGCCGGATACGCTGCCTGGGAAAGTATAAATTCTTCTATTTTTATATCCAGCTCTCTTGTTGTAACACCTTCAACTATGAACGGCTTAATAAATTTGAAAGAGTCTGAAACAACGTCGCAAGCTTCACGGATAAGATCAATTTCTTTTTCCGTCTTAATCAGAGCCATATTCTCTTAGTATCTTCTGGCTTTTAATTTGCCTGTTTTCATAAATCCATCGTAATGTCTCATTAATAAATGAGATTCAATCTGCTGCAATGTATCTAAAGCAACACCAACGATAATCAATAAGCTTGTACCGCCGTAGAACGATGCTAAGCCCTGGTCTAAACCAAATTTGTATAGTATAGTCGGGATAATAGCAATGATTGCTAAGAATATCGAACCCGGAAGTGTTATCTTTGTTAAAATGTTATCGATATAATCTGAGGTTGGTTTACCCGGTCTTACACCTGGGATAAATCCGCCCTGTTTCTTCATGTTGTCGGATACGTCTTTCGGATTGAAAGCAATAGCTGTATAGAAATATGTGAAGAAGATAATCAGTAAAGCGTATATAGCTGAATAAGTCCATGCTGTGTGATCAAAATACTTTCCTAAGCTCTGCATTGTTTCATTGTTCGGGAAGAACGATAAGAATGTATTCGGAACGAACATAATTGACTGCGCGAAGATAATCGGCATAACACCTGCCTGATTAACTTTCATAGGAATATACTGTGTAACTCCGCCGAAAACTTTTCGTCCGACAACTCTCTTAGCATACTGCACCGGTATCTTTCGTGTAGCCACCGTTACCGCAATTACGCCCATGATAATCAGAACAAAACCTGCAATGTATAATAACTCAACTAATATATTTTTTGTGCCTGAGGCAACTAAACTTATCTCGTTAAATAATGCGTAAGGGAACCTGTCGATAATACCGACAAAGATAATAAGTGAAATACCGTTACCGATACCGCGCTCAGTTATCTGTTCACCAAGCCACATCATAAATACTGTGCCAGCTGTTAATAAAATTACTGTAGACAGTGTAAATATGAACGGAGAAATATCCGGACTTATTATAGATGCTTCACCTACTCTTCTGCTTGCAAGCTGAACCGATACACCCCATGCCTGAAGCATAGCTACAGGAATAGTTCCAATTCTTGTTAACTGATTGATTTTTTTTCTTCCGTCTTCACCTTCTTTTTGAAGTTTCTGGAAGTAAGGAAAAACTGCTCCAAGGAGCTGGATGATAATCGATGCGCTGATATAAGGCATAATACCTAAAGCGAAGATAGCAGCCTTATTGAAAGCGCCGCCTACAAACATATCGTATAATGCAAATAATGTATTATCTGCCTGGTTCTTTGAAGCCTCAGTTAAGAGAGCAACATCGATACCGGGAAGAGTAATGTGTGCACCGATTCTCACTACTATCAAAATACCAATAGTAAAAAGAATGCGAGTCCTTAACTCTTCGATTTTAAAAATGTTTCTTATGTTCTCGACAAATCCGCTCATACTGTTATTGCTTTGCCTCCGTCTTTACAGTATTCTTTTCTGTAGCAATCACAATAGCTTTACCGCCATTCTTTTCAATTTTTTCAATAGCTGATTTGCTGAAGGAGTTAGCAGAAATCTCAATTTTTGCTTTCAACTCTCCGTTTCCTAAAACCTTAAGCGGCTTATTTCTTCCGCTGATAACTTTGTTATCTAACAATAAAGCAAGGTCAATTTTATCGTAAGAGAAATTTCCCTTATCGATATGTTTTTGTAATTCACCTAAATTTATTGTTAAGTATTCAGTTCTGTTATGGTTTTTAAAACCTCTTTTAGGAACTCTTCTTAACAACGGCATTTGTCCGCCTTCGAACCAGTCTCTGTGCTTTGCACCGGCTCTTGACATCTGTCCTTTATGACCTCTTGTTGAGGTGCCACCGTGACCTGAACCTTGTCCTCTTCCGACTCTTTTTTTGTTCTTTCTTGAACCTTCAGCGTATTTTAAGTTACTTAGAATATCCATTAATTTGCGAATTTATTATGATTGAATTTTTCGAGAATTATTTACTATATAAAATCAAAAAAATTCCTCCGTGATTCTTCATCACAGAGGAATTTTATAAAGCGAATGTCTTAATTTATTAGAAGTGTACTTTTAACATTACACTCATAATACCAGTTCCGATGAAGGAAGCTGATGGACCTTTTACGGTTGTTGTTGTTGTTGTTGTTACAGTAGCTTCAGGAGCTGAATTGCTCTTGAATCCTAATGTGTATTTTCCACCTAAAGACATACCAGGTGTGAAATACCAGTCAAATCCCATGTTTAAGCCTGCGCCAAAACCGGTTCCTTTAGTTTCAATTGTTGAAACTGTTCCTGAAGTTGGGGTAACTGTTTGCTTTGCGTTAACCATTGCGAAGCTTGCATTTAAACCAACATAAGGGGAAATGCTGTACATTGACATCATGTGATAATCAAAGTCAACAGCAATACCTAAAGTTGTTCCGGATAATTTTCTTGTACCACCTGTGTATGTAGCTTCAGTTGTGTTGCTTCCGAAGTTGATACCACCTGTTAATGACCAGTTTGGTGATAAGAAAAATTGAACACCAAGACCAGCTAAGTTTTGTTCACCAGCATTCAATGAATCTTGGAATAATGATGAAGAACCTGTGTTAACAGCACCTAAATTAGATTGGAATGGTGTGTACATAAATACCATAGCTCTTGAACCTTTCCAAACTTCTGGTTTGGTTCCGTCCCATCCTTTGTTTGCTTGACCAAATGTGGTTGAAGCTACAAAGAATAATGCTACAAATAGTAAAGAAATTTTTTTAAACGTTGACATTTTTTCTCCTTTCGATTTTTACTCCCATGTCTGGGAGGATTACATTGTTTCTACATCATAGTCCGTCAACAGTGGACTACACTCTTATTATTTTACTTCTTCCACTTTAACAAGATGGTTTACTTTTGTAAGCATCCCTCTTATTTGCGGAGTGTCATTTTTAATTACAGTTCTGTTTATTTTTCCCAAGCCCAATGCTTCCATAGTTCTCTTCTGGTTCTCTATTCTGTCTATCGTGCTTTTTATCTGTGTTATTTTTAATGTCGACATCTCTGTGTATTTTTACGTTTTAGTTAGCAAAAAGTTCGCTTAATGTAATACCTCTTAAGTTTGCAACTGCCTTTGCATCTTTCAATGAAATCAGCGCATTCATAGTTGCTTTTACTACGTTATGAGGATTTGATGAGCCTTGAAGCTTTGTCAGAACGTCCTGTATTCCGGCTGATTCCAATACTGCTCTTACACCACCGCCGGCGATAATTCCTGTACCGGGTGCTGCAGGTTTCAACAATACTTTTGCTGCTCCGTATTTTCCGATTATATCATGAGGAATTGTGCCTCTGCTGATAGGAACGTTTACTACGTTCTTTCTTGCATCTTCAACACTTTTCTTTATTGAATCTGTTACTTCGTTAGCTTTTCCAAGACCGATACCTACTGTGCCTTTACCGTCACCAACTACTGTTACAGCAGAAAAACTGAATCTTCTACCGCCTTTTACTACTTTCGCAACTCTTCCGATATTAACTAATTTTTCTTTTAGTTCGGATTCCCCTGCTTTGTATTGTTTTCTAGGTTTTGCCATTAAAAATTAAATATTAAAAATTCTTTTTCCTGTTACAAATTGTTTGTTCTCAGGGGAGGAGTCGAACCTCCACATACGCCTCCAAAGGGCGCTGTCCTGCCATTAGACGACCCGAGAGGGTAAAGACTAATTCTGATTAATCCTTTAAAAATACAAAAATTAATTAAAAAATTAAACCCCCTTCGCGGGCTCCATCGGCAAATGCTTTCACTCTTCCGTGATACAAATAGCCGTTTCTATCAAAAACTACGTTTGTAATGTTCTTTTCTTTTGCTGCTTCAGCCAATGCTTTTCCGACTTCCTTGCTCTTATCTGTCTTTCCTTTAACATCTTTCAACTTTTCTGCTAATGATTTAGCTGTAGATGATACTGAAGTAAGTGTTTTTCCTGTTAAGTCATCAATAAGCTGACCGGTAATACCGTTTAAGCTTCTGTAAACAACAAGTCTTGGTTTCTCGGCAGTGCCTGAAATCTTCTTTCTAATCTGGGCTTTTACCCTTGCTCTTCTTTTTTTTGCTGCTACTAAACTGTTCATATATATTAGTTATTAACTCTAAAATTTTAATTATTTAGATGCAGTTTTTCCTGCTTTTCTTCTTACAACTTCATCGCTGTACTTTATTCCTTTTCCTTTATAAGGCTCCGGCTCTCTGAATGATCTTATCTTCGCTGCAACTTGTCCTACCATTTGCTTATCAACACCTGATATAACTACTGATGTAGGTGTAGGAAGCTCTATTTTTACTCCGGGAGGCGCATTAAATACTATCGGATGTGAATATCCGAGCATCATTACCAGTGTTTCTCCTTTTAACTCAGCTCTGTAACCGATACCGACTAAGTCGAGCTTTCTGTTGAAGCCTTCAGTTACGCCTGTTACCATGTTCTGCATCAAAGCTCTGTATAACCCATGAAGAGCTCTGTTCTTTCCAACGTTATCTTTTCTTGTAAAAGTAACTTCATTGTTTTCGATAGCAACTGAAATTGCGCTATCCATATCCATTGAAAGATTTCCTTTTGGTCCGGAAACTTCCAGTTTATTATCGGTATGGTTTATCTTAACACCATTTAAGATTGTTACCGGTTTTTTACCTATTCTGCTCATAAAAAATTTTCTTTTTAAACTTTAAATATTATTACCAGACTTCGCATACTACTTCGCCGCCGACTTTCAATTCTCTTGCCTTCTTATCAGTCATTAAACCTTTCGATGTAGATATAATAGCTATACCTAAGCCGTTTCTTACTCTTGGCAGATTTTCAGCGTCTACATATTTTCTGATGCCGGGTTTTGAAATTCTTTTCAAGCCCTGTATAACGCTTTCACCGTCAGCATATTTCAACTGAATGGTAAGCACGCTACGGTTTGCTTCAGCTGCGCCTTCATTGTAATCTGTTATCAAGTAAGAATTTTTCAAAATATCAGAAATTGCTTTCTTGAATTTTGATGCCGGGATTTCCACGGTTCTTTTTCTTGCTTTTATCGCGTTTCTTACTCTTGTTAGATAGTCTGCGATTGGGTCAGACATTGACATATTAATATCTCCTGTATACCTTACGAAAAATTTTTAAAATATAATAAACTACCAGCTTGCTTTTGTTACTCCGGGAATCTTCCCTTGAAGAGCCAGCTCTCTTAAAACTAATCTGGAAACGCCGAACTTTCTGTAGTAAGCTCTGCTTCTTCCTGTAACGTTGCATCTGCTATGAAGTCTTGTTGCGCTGCTGTCTCTCGGCAGTTTTGCTAAAGCTGCATAATCACCTTTTTCCTTAAGCTCTTTTCTCTTAGCTGCGTATTTCGCAACGATCTCTAGTCTTCTGTTTTGTTTTGCAATTAATGCTTTTCTTGCCATAAAAAAATATTATTAAACTTTATTTTTTATTTTATTGGTTAGCCGGAGCGTCTCTTTTTACAAACGGCATTCCAAGTTGTTTCAATAATTCCAGTGCCTCTTCATCTGTCTTTGCTGTTGTTACAAATGTAAGGTCCATACCTAATACTTTTGTAACGTTATCAACGTTTATCTCAGGGAAAATAACCTGTTCTTTAATACCTAATGTATAGTTTCCTCTTCCGTCAAAGCTTTTATCGCCAAGTCCTTTGAAGTCTCTTATTCTGGGAACAGAGATGTTAATGAACCTGTCTAAGAATTCATACATTCTTGCATTTCTAAGTGTAGCTTTTACACCGATTGGCATACCTTCTCTAAGCTTGAAATTCGAAACAGATTTTCTTGCTTTAACTATTGAAGGTCTTTGTCCGATGATTGCTTCCATATCTTTTGCAGCAATATCAATTAACTTTGAATCGTTAACTGCTTCGCCCACACCCATATTCAACGAAATCTTTGCTAATCTCGGCGCCTGCATTTTATTCTTGTATCCGAATTTTTTTACAAGCTCAGGAACAACTTTTTCATTGTAGACTGCTTTCAATCTTACAGGAACTTTTTCTTCAACACCTGTAGAAACTTGTTTTGAATCTCCGCCTTTTCCTTTTTTAGGAGCTGCTTCGTCCTTTTTTCTATCTTGTTTTGTCTTTGCCATTTTTTTAACTAATTAAAATTTCGCCTGATTTAACGCTCTTTCTCATTCTTCTTACTTTGCCTGTCTTTTCATCTTTGATAACTTCAGTTCCTATTCTTGTTGTTTCACCTGACTTATCTAACAGCATTACATTAGATATATTTATTGCTGCTTCTCTTCTTACAATTCCGCCTTGAGGGCTCTTTTGCGAAGGCTTTGTGTGACGGTGCATTATATTAACACCTTCAACAATAACTCTTCCCTTTTCCCTGTTAATAAATAAGATCTTTCCGGTCGTTCCTCGTCCGTTGCCGGCAACAACCTTTACCATGTCGTTTTTCTTTAATCTTGTCTTGAAAGCCATAATTTTTTGTTTTAAAATCTTTAATAGAATTACTTAAATCACTTCAGGGGCTAATGAAATAATTTTCATGAACGCTTTATCTCGCAACTCTCTTGCAACAGGTCCGAAGATACGTGTACCTTTTGGCTCGTTGTTAGCATTGATAAGTACTGCTGCGTTTTCATCGAACTTAATAAATGAACCGTCTTGTCTTCTTGTTTCTTTTGCTGTTCTTACTATTACAGCTCTTGAAACTTCGCCCTTCTTTACTGTACCGCCCGGGATAGCTGATTTAACGGATACAACGACTATATCGCCTACTCCGGCATATCTTCTGTCGGAACCGCCAAGCACTCTGATGCATCTTACACTTTTCGCTCCGGAATTATCGGCAACAACTAAATTTGATTCTTCTTGTATCATTGTATAAGTATTAAGGTATTAAGTAGTAAATTTTCGTGTTAAATTTTTTCAGTGTAAAAGCTTATTTCACTTTTTCAACTATTTCAACAAGTCTCCATCTCTTCGATTTGCTCAAAGGTCTGGTTTCCATTATTTTCACTGTATCGCCGATCGAGCATTCGTTCTTTTCATCATGAGCAGCAAACTTTGTTGTCTTCTTAAAGAACTTTTTGTATATCGGATGCTTCACTTTAATTTCAAACGCAACTGTGATAGTCTTATCAGCTTTATTGCTGGTAACTTTTCCTATTCTCGTTTTTCTTGAACCTCTTTTTTCCGTTGATGCTTCCGCAGCTGAGTTTTTGACTTCTTCGCTCATATTCTATTATTTCTTCTTTTTGTTGTTAATGTTTAATTCTTTTTCTCTTAAAAGAGTTTTTACTTTGGCAATTGTCTTCTTTGCATTAGCCACTGACTTGTAATTTTCAAGCTGTCCTGTTGCATGCTGGAATCTGTAATTCTCAAGCGCATCTACATTATCCTTCAAAGTAATCTGTAAATCCTTATCCGATAATTCTCTTAACTGAAATGTTTTCATTGTGATTATTGTTAAACTTTTATTCTAATTCTTACTCTATTGCTTAATCTATTCTTGCTACAAACTTTGTTTTGCTCGGTAATTTATGAGCTGCAAGTCTTAATGCCTCTTCTGCAATTGCTCTTGATACACCGCCGATTTCAAACATGATTTTTCCGGGCTGAACTACTGCTACCCAAAACTCAGGAGCACCTTTACCCTTACCCATACGTGTTTCTGCGGGCTTCTTTGTTACAGGCTTATCCGGAAATATTCTTATCCATACTTTTCCATCTCTTTTCATGTGTCTTGTCATTGCAATTCTCGCTGCTTCTATCTGTCTGTCTGTAATCCAGATTGCTTCCATGCTCTTCAAACCGAATTCGCCAAATGCAACCTGATTGCCTCTGCCTGCCATACCGCGTCTGTTCCCTCTGTGCGCTTTTCTAAACTTAACTCTTTTTGGCATTAACATATAAAAAATCTCCTGTGTGTTATATTGTAATTATTCTATTGTTGTTGTATAAAGTAAAAATTTAGATCTGTTGGTTCTTTGTAAGCTTCTCCCCTTTGCAAATCCATACTTTCACACCGATAGCACCGTAAATTGTATGTGAAGTCACCGAAGCGTAATCGATATCAGCACGTAAAGTCTGTAGCGGAACTCTGCCCTCTTTATACTGCTCACTTCTTGCGATTTCAGCGCCGCCTAAACGTCCGCCGCACATAACTTTAATACCTTCAGCGCCCATTCTCATAGTAGAAGTGATTGCGCCTTTCATAGCTCTTCTGAAAGAAACTCTGTTAGCAAGCTGCTGAGCAATGTTTTCTGCAACAAGCACTGCGCTAAGCTCGGGTTTCTTAATTTCAACAACGTTAATCTTAACCTCTTTATTGGTAACTTTCTTAACTTCACTCTCAAGCTGGGTTATTTCCTTACCGCTTTTACCGATAACGAATCCCGGACGTGATGTGTGGATATTAAGAGTTATTTTTTTCAGGGTTCTCTCAATCATTATGTTGGCAATGCCGGCTTTTTCAAGTCTCTTCTTAAGATAGTTACGAATAACTGAATCTTCCTTTAACTTGGCAGCAAAGGTGCCTTTTTCATCATACCAGTTTGAATCCCAGGTATTGATAACTCCAAGCCTAAATCCAACGGGGTGTGTCTTCTGACCCAAATTTACTCCTAAAAATTAATTTTTTAAAATAACTAAAATTATATACGCATCCTGATATACTGACTGCGCAATTTTACTGCTTTACAACTTATTTAAAAACTTTCTCTGTAATTATTTTTAATGTCACTGTGAACGCGGATGAGACGGTCCAATTAACATTAATGGTTATTTTGTAACTTCTTCAACTACTAATGTGAGATGAGCAGAACGCTTTTGGATTCTGTACGCTCTTCCCTGAGGAGCAGGTAAAACTCTTTTCATTCTCGGTCCTTCATTCACAAAACATTCTTTCACGATAACTTCATTCTTGCTTAATCTTCCGGTATCCATTTTATTTACTAAATTGGAGTAAGCTGAGTTTAATGTAGCGTTAACTACTACTGCAGCGTGCTTTGTGGAGAATTTTAAGATTGTGTTAGCTTCTTCAACATTCTTGCCTCTTACTAAATCAACAACTAATCTCATTTTTCTCGGTGATGAGCCGATATATCTTTTAATTGCTCTTGCTTCCATTTTATTATCTGCCTCCCTTTTCGTCTTTTTTCTGGCCTGAGTGAGCTCTGAATGTTCTCGTATGAGAGAATTCTCCAAGCTTGTGACCTACCATGTTTTCGGTTACATATACAGGAATGAATTTATTTCCGTTATGCACTGCGAAAGTATGACCTACGAAATCCGGCGAGATTGTGCATGACCTTGCCCAGGTTTTTAATACTTTCTTCTGATTGCCTTGATTCAATTTCTCAACTTTATCAGCGAGATTAAAATCAATAAACGGTCCTTTTTTGAGTGATCTTGACATTATCTAAAAAATTATAAAATTACTTTCTCTTCTTAATGATGAATTTATTAGAAGGATTCTTCTTCTTTCTTGTTTTATAGCCTTTTGCTGGTAAACCCCATGGAGATACAGGATGTCCGCCGCCTGAAGTTTTACCTTCACCGCCGCCCATCGGGTGATCTACCGGATTCATTGCAACACCTCTTACGTGAGGTCTTCTGCCTTTCCATCTGCTTCTGCCTGCTTTACCCCAGCTGATATTGAAATGCTCAGGATTGCTTACAGTGCCGATAGTGGCTTTACATTCGTTCTTTATTAATCTTACTTCGCCTGATGGCATCTTTACCTGTGTGTAGTTTTCGTCTTTTGCTATGATTTGACCGGAAGTTCCTGCGCTTCTTGCGATTTGCGCTCCCTTACCGGGTTTTAACTCGATGTTGTGGATGAATGAGCCAAGTGGAATGCTTACAACAGGCATTGTATTGCCCATTCTTGGGTCAGCATCAGCTGAACACTCTAATTTATCACCGACTTTTAAACCGTCAGGTGAAATTATATAAGCTTTTGAGCCGTCTTCGTTCTTTATTAATGCTATTCTTGCTGTTCTGTTCGGATCGTACTCGATAGACATAACTTCTGCTGTACCTTCAGCATTTCTTCTGAAATCGATGATACGGTACATTCTTTTGTGACCGCCGCCTCTGAATCTTGAAGTAACGCGTCCGTAGTTATTTCTTCCGCCCGATTTTTTCAAAGGAGCTAAAAGTGACTTTTCAGGAGTTGATTTCGTGATTTCGTCAAATGATGAAATACTGTAGTATCTCGTCGCCGGTGTTGTCGGTTTTAATTTACGTAGTGCCATTATAGTCGAAAATTATATCGTTTAACTAAATAAATTGATGCTTTTTTGGGCAAGCTACAAATTACGTATAATGCTTTAAAAAGTCAAGGTAAGGAAGAGTGGGGGAAGGTTAGACTTGAAAAAGATTTAAGTGACTACAAAAACGATTATAACTAGATAACGTGTTTAATTCATAAAGTCTGCGAAAATCATCTTTGTGTACAGTTGCCATTAATTTTGCTACTTCATCATATTTCTTATCATAGTCTATTTCAAGTAGTGCTAAAATTCTTGCTAACAGGTTTGCTGGATGAAATTCCCTCTCAAAATTGAAGTCTTGCAAATTTTGTTCTTCAAAAATTATATTAATTTCATCTAATAAATTTTGGTTGGGTTCACCCAATAAACGTAAAAAATTTTCATAAAACCCTAATAACCAAGATTCAATCTCCATTTTAGCAAAGCACAATATAACTTGAGGATTTTTATTAATGTATAAATTAAATTTCTCAAGTTTAGATTCAACAAAAGAATTTATAGTACCATCACAATACTCATTTTTAATTTCTCTTAGTTCGGAGCAATAAATGTCTCGCAAACCAAGTATTTTATCATAACTACTTTTTAATAAATTTTCATATCTGTCTTTAATAGCACCAAGTACTTTTTCGTCGTTTTCGACATTAACTAGTAAAAAATAATTTACTGCATTATTAGGAAGAATTTCCTGTTGATTTGAATATGGGACTTTTTCTAATTGTTCTTTGTGCAATTTGAAACAATCAATTTTAACATCATAATCGAAATATTTCAACAATAATTCTCTTATAAAT
>JBHEKU010000236.1:0-47415 GCA_041859205.1 Ignavibacteria bacterium
CTTTAGCGGGAACAAGGCGGGATGCGAGCGCCCCCAGCAATTGCTGCCTGCAATATATCCATTTTCATTTTCCGTTCCGAGATATTCTTCCCCATTCCTACTAATAGGGAAAAATTTTTAAATTCCGCTTGACACAATAACGAGATACTTCTTGGCTTCCCCCTCTCCCGCTAAAGCGGGACTCGATACTTGATAGCTTTATAAGGGAGGGGATTGAGGGGGCGATATCTATTCAAATAATAAGAAACCGCTTTTTGCATTAAATTTTTTTATCGTTATTATTATTTTTAAAATATGAAAAGAAATGTACGACCATATAGAATCCTGCTTTACTACCTCTATACGAAGATCGAAAATTCAGAAGACTATGCAGAGCTTCATTTAAAATTCTGCAAATCCTTGGGAGTGCTTGGGCGAATTATAATTGCACACGAAGGAATTAACGGAACAATCTCCGGAACCATCGACCAGACTAATGCTTACATCGCAGCAATGCGCATGGACCCGCGTTTTGAAAAAATGGAATTCAAAATTGATGAAGCCGATGAGCATTGCTTCAAAAAAATGTTTGTAAGGCATAGAAGTGAAATCGTAACAATGAATCTTGATGAAGATATTGACCCGAATGTAACAAGCGGTAAGAAACTAAAACCGAAGGCTTTCTACGAAGCTTTGCAAAGAGATGATGTAGTTATTGTTGACGGAAGAAATGACTATGAGTATGATATCGGACATTTCCCTAATGCGATAAGACCTGAAGTAAGAGTGTTCAAGGAATTTCCTGAATGGATAAGAAAGAACCGCGAGATGTTCGAGGGCAAAAAAATTCTTGCCTACTGCACGGGCGGAATAAGATGCGAGAAACTGACAGGATTATTTCTGAAAGAAGGATTTGAAGATGTAAATCATCTGCACGGCGGAATAATAAACTACGGAAAAGATAAAGAAGTCAGGGGTAAAGGATGGCTCGGCAAATGTTATGTATTCGATGAAAGAATTTCAGTTGATATAAATAAAGCAGAACCGCATCAGATAGTTTCCAAATGTTTTCATTGCGGCGAGCCGTGTGAAAGATATGTAAACTGCGCCCAGCTTGAGTGCCATGCGCAATTTTTATGCTGCGAAGAGTGTGATGTGAAAACAAAACGCTCATGCTGCGAAGAGCATAAAAATTCCGAGCGCAACGAATACAATATTAAAGAACGTGAAGCCGCACTTTCGTGAGGCTTCACAGTTTTTTTTTACTCCTTAATTTTAATTAGAACACTTCCGGCTAGTGAATTCAGAATCGGAGTTTTCATTTTAAAATATCCTCCCATATTTTCCAGATTAAAATTTAATTTTAGCTTTTTGTTTTCTATTATAAAGCTTCCTTTTTCAGCAGGTAATTTTTTATAGTTTTCTTCGGCTTTTAAGCTGTCAATTGCCGGATAAAAACTGTACATCGATAATTCAGTTCCGTTGTAATCAACCCTCATCATAGCGGAATCTCTCAGCAATGTAAGCCCTATTTTATTTGAATCAACGTATAAGGTATAAGTTGAATCTGGCATAAACTGGTTTTCATCATTTTGCCTGTAAATATTTATAGGTGAATAATAATCATAATCAGATATTTTTGTAATTGCACTTTTGTCAAAATAGTAGCTAAAATAATTTTTCTTTTCCGAATTATAATTTTCTCTGAAGAAAGATTTATACTGCAATCCCATCAACTTCATAACGTCAGAAGGCTGTGAGTAGGCATTTTTACCCGAGATGGAATCCAGGCTTGTATCAAACCAGTCTTGCAATGCTGAAACAGAATTTCTTTCTGCTAAAAAGTGCACTATAGAACTTATATTTCCCTCATCATTATCACTTATATTTTTATGAGCTGCTTTATCCATTGGTTTGATCTTTCCGTCAACTAAAATATTGTTAGCTGTTAATAATTTTTCTAACCTGTTCATTTGGCTTCTTTGTGAAACCGAAAATGCGCCCCACGGACCGAATGAAGTAAGAAAACAAAGCAGGCAAAGAGTAACCGGGATTAATTTAATATTTTTTACTTTACTGAATAAAAAGTAAAGAGAAATAAAAGTCAGCCAGCAGGCAAGAACGAAAACAAAATATCTGTTTTCAGTTATGCCATATTCAAATAGTCTTGTAAGTATTGCAACAAAAAGCAGTCCGATTAAAGGGAGCAGAGCTATATAAAACGATTTTGAAAAAACTTTTATCCACTTGTTCTCTTCATAGTTTCTTATAGGGTAAATCAACAGCAGGGAAAAAATTCCTGCAATGGAGAAACAAAGAATAAGATACGAAACCCATCCGAGAGGAAGATTCCACTGAATAATTATCTTACCCATGTATAAATATAAAATCACAAGGTAAACTGTTACAAGCGGAAGCAAAACGAACTGAGTAAATAACTTTAATGCCTTAGGATAAATTTCTTCCTCATAAAATTCATTTAAGTTCTGAGGAATTCCTGCGAGGAAGAACCACGTGTTAAAAACTCCCAATATAAAAAAGAAAAGCTGCGGATATATTCTTTCTTTTATCCCTGCATTGAATAATTCATTAAAAGAAAGGATTGCAACTGCCAGCCCGGCAAACAATACACCGGAAAATAAAACTGCAGTAAGAATGCGAAGGAAGAATAATTTATTGAATCTCCAGAAAGCATCTATGTTCTGCTGGCGTTCAACATCTCTGTTCATGAAGGCAGAAAATGCCACCAGAAAATGAAAGCCGAGCATATAAAGAAAGAAACGCGTTATATCAACAAGGCTTAGTTCTTTCGGCAGCCAGAAATAGTAAGCGATAAGAAATACAACACCGCTTACCTGTATCAGCAGATTTTTTTTCTGCTCAAGTTTGAAAACTTCGTTGCGCAGCGTTAATGAGAGCAGAAAAGAAATTCCCATTCCGCAGCACATCACCATATTATAAATAAACTTGTAATCTTTATGCGCCTCTGCTTCAATCTCGATGATAAATATCATCAGAAGTGCTCCGAGAACGGATGATAATATTACAAACGGAAACCTGAGAAATGTTTCCTTTGCTTCTTCGTACAGCTTGTTGATTGATGGTATTTTCATCTTTTGCTTTTAGTTTTGTACTAATGTAATAGTATAAAGTTTCCCGATAATATTTTATAAAGATTTTTTAATAAGATTTTCAAGAGCGGCAAGATGATCTATAAATGCTTTTCTTCCTTTATCTGTGAGAGAATATGTTGTTTTCGTTTTTTTACCTATGAAACCTTTCTTCACCTTAACATATTTTTCTTTTTCAAGAGCGTTTATATGGCTGGCAAGATTTCCGTCAGTAAGCGTCATCATTTCTTTCAGCGCATTGAAATCAAGTGATTCATTTACGGTAAGTAAAGACATCACGCCAAGCCGTACCCTGCTTTCAAGCAATTTATCGAGACCGTTAATAATATTTTCCACCGGATTTTTTATTAAGAATGAGTCTTATCGTAATTAAAATACATAATAAATCCGTAAATAATATTCATAACTCCGAAACCAATTGTAAAAAAAAGAAGAGCATAGACAGGAATAAATGAGAGAATAAGACCAAGGATAATTTCAACTATTCCCAGGCTTCTTATTAAATTAAACGAGAACTTGCTGACACTGATTAGTCCCAGACCGAAAAAAATCAAAAGCGAAGGCACAACAAGAAAATATATTCCGTAATAAATAAGAACTAACGAGAAAAGAGCTCCGGTAAAAAGAAATATAGAGTGATTAAAAATAAATTTTTTGCCTGCACTGCTGAAGAGCTGAGTATTGCTGCTCTTAGCTTTTCTTCCTGCGAAAAATAACGCAGATATTGCCGCTAATGTGAAAACTGCCAGGGCAATCAGTATTAAAAATTGCAGAGTACTGCTATCAGGCGTGGAAGATGTATTATTCAAATTCATTGTCCAATTCATTAATCCCTTTGCCTGCTCGAAGAAACCAATCGGCAGCGAATAACTGACAAGCAAACTTCCCAATATTGCTATAATGCCGGCGCTTATTCCGGAAAGTCCGCTGAGAGATGTGAACCGTGACGAGTTTTCCATCAGAGCTCTTATATCATTTAAACTGTTTATTTGTTCCTCTGTTTTATCTTCTGTCAGTTTCATATTGAGTTGGGTTAGAAAGTGCTTTGTATTGCAAAGTTAATTAAGATATAAACGGATGTCAAGAGAATTTGTTTCGCCGAGTTTGCAGTCAGTTTGCTAAACTTAAAAAAGTCCAATTATATGAAGAAAATGAGCATCATTTTCAAAATCATTTTTAACCAGCGTAATCAGTGTTTAATTTTAGAGTATTCCTAATCCATTTAATTAAACCGCTATATTCGTTAATTTTAGCCATTAATTTAATTCAATCTCACTATCAATAATGGAAGCAATGGAAAGAGTTTACATAAACAAAATATCGGAATACGTAGATAAAGAAGTCACGATTAAAGGCTGGCTTTACAACATCCGCTCATCAGGAAAATTAATGTTTCCCGAGTTCAGAGATGGTTCAGGAATTATTCAGGGAGTCGTTTCAAAAAAAGAAGTCTCTGAAAAAATCTGGGAAGACTTTGCAAAGCTCACACAGGAATCTTCAGTGAAAGTGAAAGGAAAAGTCACCAAGCATCCGAAAAAAGAAAATGTATATGAGCTGCAAGTTACTGATCTGGAAATAGTTCAGATAGCAGAAGAATATCCTATAACTCCGAAAGAACACGGAGTAGAATTCCTAATGGATAGAAGACACTTATGGCTGCGCTCGCAAAGACAGGTAGCTATAATGAGAGTGAGAAATGAAATTATACAATCAATCAGAGAGTATTTTTATAAAGAAGGATTTACTTTATTCGATACACCTATCTTCACACCGAATGCAGTTGAAGGAACAAGCACATTATTTTCAACCGACTACTTTGATTTAGGCAAAGCATATTTATCTCAGTCGGGGCAGCTTTATGCAGAGTCGGGCGCAATGGCATTGGGAAAAGTTTATACATTCGGCCCTACTTTCAGAGCTGAGAACTCAATGACAAGAAGACACATAACTGAATTCTGGATGATGGAGCCTGAAATGGCTTATTACGATATTGATGACGATATGAATTTAATAGAAGACTTTCTTGAATACGTTGTGCAGAGAGTAATTGTAAACTGCAAAACAGAACTTGAGACTCTTGAAAGAGATATTACAAAATTACAGAATGTAAAGAAGCCATTCCCAAGAGTAACATACGATGAAGCAATTGAAATTTTAAGAAAGAAAGATATTCCGCTTATAAGAAAAACTGCGAACGGCGAAGAAGAAATTAGACCTTTCCCATGGGGTGAGGACTTCGGCGCTCCGCATGAAGAAGCGATTGTTGAAGATTATGATAAACCCGTAATGGTCCACCGCTGGCCTGCAGAAGCAAAGGCATTTTATATGAAGCGTGACCCGAACGATCCGAAGATTGCGCTTGGTGTGGACGTACTTGCGCCTGAAGGATTCGGGGAAATTATTGGCGGCTCGCAGAGAGAAGATAATCTCGATTTGCTTGTTGAAAGAATACATGAGCATAAACTTCCTATGGAAGTATTTGAGTGGTATCTGGATTTAAGAAGATTCGGCAGCGTTCCACACTCAGGTTTCGGTATGGGACTTGAAAGAATGGTTAGCTGGATTTGCAACCTTGAACACATCCGAGAAGCAATTCCTTTTGCAAGAAGGCCGAACAGAATTCGTCCGTAAACTTATTTTTGAAATATGGCCACAAGCTATGCTTTTATATTGGGTATATTCGTTAGTGTACTTATCGGGCTGGCCTTTTATTATTATAAAGATGTTTACAAAAGACGGGTGTTAACAAATCAGCTTTTAGGGACTGACTCCGGCACAGAAAAAAAATATGAATACAAATCTTTGCCGGAAAAATACACGAACTATGAACTGAAAGGAAATGTTAAGAAATATGAGTGGAAGCTACAGGAAGTTTTTAACAGGGAGAATGACAGATATACCGAAAATAAGCACTATGATTATATTAAGTTCTCTGCTGATTTAAATAAAAATCCGAACACGATTTTTATTCACAAGAAAACTAAAGTCATTACAAAGCCTGAGCTTTTTAATCATATACAAACTGTTTTTTTTGACGGTAAAATTTTAAATCCCGATGTAGATGCACAGGTAAAGGAAATGAACATTGTCCCTTGCGGAAGCACAGGAGCTTTTATAAAAAATTTTTATGTCTTCGCTAAGAATAAACATTCTGTAAAAAGAGTTCTGACTGAGTTAGTTGAAGATGTAATTGTGCACGATTTTCAGTGGTGTAAAGAAGATTCATTCAGAGTAATGATTTTAAAAGATAAGCTGGTAATAAAAACGCATACATCGATTAATTCAGGTGAAATAAAATCAATCATAAGATTAGGCGAGAAAATATTAGACTATATTTAGAAAGACATGAATACAATTATAATAGACGGAAATAATCTTTTGCATAAAATTCCTTCGTTTAAAAAAAGCTTCAGCACAAATCCCGATAATACCAGAAGGACTTTAGTTGAAGCGGTAAAAGGAAGAGTAAAAACAAAAGCTAAAATTATTTTTGTTTTCGACGGACACAGCGACGATAAAGTGCAGAATGTAATTTACTCGGGAAGAAAAACAGCAGATGAAGTAATAAGAAAATTTATTGAAGAGAATTACAATAAAAATTCGATTAAAGTAGTTAGCTCAGATAACGAAATCACTTCGCTTGCAAAAGTCTGCGGATGCGAAATAAGCAGCTCTGAAAAATTCTGGGAAGAGATAAATTCTACTTCTCCAACTAAAGGAAAAAATATAAATCAATTATACCTGTACGATAAAGCTGAGAAAGAAAAACCGAATGGCATGAGCAAGAAAGACTTTAACGAATACTTAAAACATTTCACTTAGTCTTTTTTATTTTATCCGGTAAATAATGACTTCAACAGAGTTACTCCACCAATACATTAAAAACGAAAATCTTCGTAAGCATTGCTATGCAGTTCATGCATGCATGAGATTTTATGCAAAGCAGCAAGGTGAAGATGAAAATAAATGGGGCGATGCAGGTTTATTGCACGACCTTGACTGGGAAATGTATCCCGATACTCATCCGAACACAGCAGTACCAATCCTTGAAGAGAACGGCTACGATAAAGAATTTGTGGATGCAGTTTTAGGGCATGCATATCCCGACAGAACAAATGTTCCGAGAGAAACAAAGCTTGCAAAGTATCTATTTGCATGCGATGAAATAACGGGATTTGTAACTGCATACTCATTAATGAAACCGGACGGAATGAATAGCGTAGAAGCTAGGAGCATCATTAAGAAGATGAAAGATAAAGCCTTTGCAAGAAATGTCAGCCGCGATGATATAAAGCTCGGCGCAGAAGAAATAGGCGTTCCTCTTGAAGAGCATATTACAAATGTTATAAGTATTTTAAAAACTGATACAAGATTGAATTGAGTTAAATTAAAAATCTAATGGAAGTAATCTCAACAAAGAATTTAAAAAAAGAATATCAGGGAAGCAGATTTAATAAAGAAAAAATCACTGCTCTGAAAAATTTTTCTTTCAACGTACAGGAAGGCGATATATTCGGTTTGCTTGGACCCAACGGTGCAGGCAAGACAACGCTTGTGAAAGTACTTCTCGGAATTGTTTATCCTACTGAAGGAGAAGTTTCCATTTTTGGTGATAGTATAAAAAATGAAAAGTATAAAACCAGAGTAGGTTACCTTCCCGAAAATCACAAGTTTCCGAATTACCTTACCGGTGAGCAGGTTCTGCATTACTTCGGAATGCTGAGTGGAATGACTAAAGCACAGGTACAATCGCGAAGCGATGAGTATCTGAAGATTGTCGATATGGAAAAATGGAAGAAGACGAAGATAAAAAAATATTCTAAAGGAATGATGCAGCGTCTCGGCATTGCACAGGCAATGATAAACGAACCTGATTTGATTTTTCTTGATGAACCCACTGACGGCGTTGACCCTATAGGAAGAAAAGAGATTCGTGATATCCTGATTGGATTGAAAGAGAAAGGAAAAACAATTTTTCTTAACTCGCATTTACTCAGTGAAATTGAACTTGTATGCAACAGAGTTGCAATCCTAAACAAAGGTGAGCTTATAAAAGAAGGAACGATAGACGAAATCACTTCAACGGGAAATCAGCATACGTTTTCAACTTCAGATTTATCAGATGCCGTAATAAATATTTTATTAAGTCAGCATTTTGCAACTCTTCACGGGAAAAATGAATTTCTTGTTAATACGGAATCACCCGAAGTGCTAAATTCAATTATTGATGTATTAAGAAAAAACAATGTGAACATTTTAAGTTTAACGAAAGAAAAGAATTCATTAGAGAACATGTTTATTAACTTAATCGGTCAACAAAACTAAAATGATTTTTAAAACACTTGTATTCGGAGTTATACGTGAAGCAATAGCAAAGAAAATTTTTATTGGTTTTTTTGCTATCTCCACTTTAATAATTTTAGGCTTCGTTGCCTTTGTAAATTTTGATTCAGTCGAAGGCATTGTAACAATGTCAGGAGATGAAGTAAGAGAACTTGTTCTGGGATTCGAAAGCTTCACGCTAGGTGTATCGTATCTTCTTTTGATTACACTGTGTCTAATCGGAGTATCTTCCATTATTCCTTCGATGCTTGAGAAAGGAAACATAGACTTACTGTTATCGAAACCAGTCTCACGCTCGCAGATTCTCCTCGGAAAATTTGTAGGCGGTCTGTTATTAATTTTTGTAAGTCTGGTTTACCTTATTGGCACAATTTGGTTAATCGTATCCTTTAAATTCGGATACTGGAATGCATCGTTCCTTTCTTCGATACTTATGCTTACATTTTCGTTCGCTGTAATTTATTCACTCGTGATTTTCATAGGAATTACAACTCAAAGTTCAATACTTGCCATACTAATAAATATATTTTTGATTTTCTTAATATGCCCGTTCTTAGCATCGCGCGAGCAGGTTTTATTTACTTTTATAACAGGAGACGTAGGGCACTTTATTATTAACTTCTTATACTACATTCTCCCGAAGCCAAATGACTTACAGACTATAACAGGAAATATTATTAAAGGCGAGAAAGTTGTTTCATGGCAGCCTGTTATTACTTCGGCATTATTCTTAATCACATTTTTATCCGCTTCTATTTTCGTTTTTAAAAAGAAAGATTATTAAAAAATATTAATGCTTTATCGATTCTCTCAAATATTAGTATTAATATGTTTTTCTTTTTTATTCTTTTCATGCTCAAATGATGCTCCTAAAATTGAGCCGCTTCCTATATCCGTAAAAAACAATTTTAATCTGCTTCAGAAAGACCCACAGTTTGTGCTCTACATTAATTTTAAGAGCATGAATAAAACCACTTTCTGGAAAGCAAATGTTTCTGATTCCCTGCTCAATGCAGAAAGAACTTTCGGAAGTTTGCTGAATACTTTCAAAGTGGCAACCGGCGCATCTATTTCAGAAGGACTTGATGAGTTGTATTATTCAAATTCATGGCAGGGAGAAAATTCAATTGTGCTGAAAGGAATTTTTGACAGGCAGAAGCTAAATGATTATCTCTCCAAAGATTCAACATTTGAAAAGACTAATGCGAAGGATGGGACACCCGTTTATATAAATAATAATAACCGCCTTCATTTTTTCTTTAAGGATAACTTCACTATATGCGCAAGTAATTACATGACTGTCATTGATGAAATGACATCGGTGAAAGATACTTCAAAGACAGGATTGCTTCAAAATCCTGAAATGATTTCAGCCATTGAAAAAATTTATAATAAGGAAAATATATGGATGATCTCGAAAGAGCAGATGTTTATAAGAGGTATATTTGTAAATTTTCTGGAATCTAAACTGGAGTATGAAACAGATGAGAAAAAAGGAACTGATACAAATAAAGTTACAATAGAAAACATCTACAATAAAATTTCGTCAGTATCTTTTTCGGCAAAGATGGATAAGGATTTAAATTTTTATGTTCAGACAGAATTTATAAACGGTGAGACTGCAAACTTTTTCAAGACATACATCACGGGTATGTTATCTTTATCAAAACTCACTTCCACTGTGAAAGGAAATCAGAAATCACCTTCAGATAGAATTCTCGAATCTACAAAAGTTGAGTTGTATGATAACACAGTACTGATAATTATGAACATCAATAACACCAATATAAACGACTTCCGCAAAGGCGCAATTATAAATAAGCCTGATTAATCCTCATCTTTCAAAAAACTTTCAGCAAGCTTTACGTCTTCCTCGCTTCCGATAAATAACGGCACTCTTTGGTGTAATGCCTTTGGAGCAACTTCTAAAATTCTTTGTTTTCCGGTTGATGCTCTGCCGCCTGCCTGCTCTACTATAAAAGCCAGCGGATTTGCTTCATACATCAATCTAAGTTTTCCATTTGTATTTTTCTTATCAGCAGGATAAATAAAAATTCCACCGTACAATAAATTACGGTGAAAATCAGCCACAAGTGAGCCGACATATCTTGATGAGTAAGGTCTGTTTGTATCTTTATCGTCTTCTTTCAGATAGTCGATATATTTTTTCGTTCCATCAGACCACTTGCAATAATTTCCTTCATTGATTGAATACGTTTTCGATTTTTTCGGTATCTGCATATTTTCATAGCTCAGTAAAAATTCACCGACTGTCGGGTCAAGCGTAAACCCATGCACTCCTTTCCCTGCAGTGTAAACTAAGAACGTACTTGAGCCATAGACAACGTAACCCGCTGCCACCTGTTCTACTCCCGGCTGCAAACAATCAGCCTCAGTGCCCGGACCGCTTTCAGAGATTCTTTTGTAGATAGAGAAAATTGTTCCTATGGAAATATTTGCTTCTATGTTCGATGAGCCGTCAAGTGGATCGAAGTGACAGATATATTTATTACTGATTGCATTATTCAGAATATATTTGTCTTCAAGAGGTATAAACTCCTCTTCTTCCTCTGAGCATACTGCGCATATATGCCCGCCTGCCTTCATAGTATTTGTCAGCATATCGTTGGCATATACATCAAGTTTTTTTACTGCTTCACCCTGAACATTTTCATCGCCTGTAAATCCAAGTATATCAATTAAGCCCGCCCTGTTAACTTCCAGAGAAATTATTTTACATGCTAACGCAATATCTGCAAGCAAATCGGATAGCTGCCCTGTTGCATCCGGTATATTTCTTTCCTGGTCAATTATATGTCTGTAAAAAGTTTTAAACTTGTTAAGCATAATATAGAGGGGTTAATTTTTTAAATTTCTTTCTATGTAATCAATTAAAGTATGAATGACTTTAATGTGAATTTCCTGCACTCTGTCAGAATACTTCGATTGCGGCGAACGAATCTCAACATCACATACAGTTGCCATTTTACCGCCGTCCTTGCCTGTAAGTCCTACAACTTTCATTCCTCGCTCTTTAGCTGCATCGATTGCATTTAGAATATTTTTTGAGTTACCGCTTGTGCTAATAGCAAGCAATACATCCCCTTCTCTTCCAAGACCTTCGACATAACGCGAAAAAATTCTGTCGAATCCGTAATCATTCCCTACGCATGTTAAATGAGAAGCATCAGAAATTGAAACAGCTCCGATAGCTTTTCTATCATCTCTGAATCTTCCCGTAAGCTCTTCAGCAAAGTGCATTGCATCGCACATCGAACCGCCGTTACCGCAGGAGATAATTTTTCCGCCATGGTTCAATGAATCAACCATAATATCACCAGCTGATTTTATCTTTTCAAAATTGGCGTCATCTGAAAGAAACTTTTCCAGAACTTTCTGCGCTTCAATAAAATTCTCTTTTATATGATTCATGTAACTTTTAATTTTTAAACTTTAATTCTTAAAATAATTTATCGAGCGCATCCTTAATTTTTTCCACACCGATAATCTCAAAATCCTTTTTTGAATTATAACCTTTCAGATTACTCTTCGGAACAATAATTCTCTTGAAGCCCAGCTTTGCCGCTTCGTTCACTCTTTTATCAAGATATGAAATCGTTCTTACTTCTCCTGATAAGCCAACCTCTCCGAGTATAACTGTTTCGGAATCAATCGGAATATCTTTATAGCTTGAGCATATACTCATTGCCACTGCTAAGTCAATTGCAGTTTCATCTATTTTCACTCCGCCGGCAATATTTAAAAACACATCTGCTTTATTTAAATGAAAACCTAGTTTCTTTTCAAGCACGGCAAGCATTATGTTCAGTCTCTTATAATCAAATCCCATCGAAGTCCTCTGCGGAATTCCGTAACTCGTCGCAGATACCAATGCCTGTACTTCAATTAAAATCGGTCTGGTACCCTCTATCGCAGATGATATACTGCAGCCGGATGCGCCGTAATTTCTTTGCGATAAAAATACTTCACTGGGATTTTTAACTTCATTCAATCCCATCTCCGTCATTTCAAAAATACCGATTTCATTTGTAGAACCGAAACGGTTTTTTATTCCGCGTAAAATTCTGTAAGCATGTGTGCGTTCACCTTCAAATTGAAGCACAACATCAACCATGTGCTCAAGAATTTTCGGTCCGGCAATCATACCATCCTTGGTAATGTGCCCGACTACAAATATAGGGATGTTTTTTGTTTTTGCAATATTAATAAGAAGGGCTGTGGATTCGCGAAGCTGCGATACCGTTCCCGGCGCGCTTTCGATATCATTGCGATGAACCGTCTGAATAGAATCAATTACAATCAGCTCAGGCTCTTCACTATCTATAACGGCCTGAATTATTTCGAGATTTGTTTCTGATAGAATATAAAAATTTTCCAGATGAAAATTCAATCTGTCGCTGCGCATCTTAATCTGCAAAGCCGATTCCTCGCCGCTTACATATAAAATTCTTTTATCTTTTATCTTATCAGCAATCTGAAGCATCAGAGTTGACTTACCGATTCCCGGATCTCCTCCTATGAGAATTACCGAGCCGCCGACAATTCCTCCGCCTAAAACTCTGTCAAGCTCTTCTATTCCTGTTTTAATTCTGTTCTCACCAAACGTTTCAATTTCCGTTATTAATTTTATGTTAGCGCTCTGACTTTTCAGTTCAACTTTGCGTGCTAGTTTTTCGGTGTGAGTATCAATTATTTCTTCGACAAGCGTATTCCACAATCCGCACTCGGGGCATTTACCGCTCCAGCGTGGACTTGCATAGCCGCAGTTCTGACAGACGTATTTACTTTTTAATTTAGACAGGAGGATTTTATATTAATTGTTTATAGTGAGAAGTTCTTCTTTGGTGCCTTCAAAAGTTTTTTCAAGCTCTTTTATTAAATACATCAAGCCGGGTGTATCAACTTCTTTTATCTTCATTTCAATTTGTTTGCACAATTCGGCAATATCTCTTGCTCCGAGATTTAAGCTTGAACCTTTAAGGCTGTGAGTATCAAGAAACACTCTGTCAAAATTACTCTTTGCAGAATTTTCTCTGATGCTGTCTATTAACTCAACTGACTGGTCAATATATAACTTTACCATATCATCAACAAATCCTGAATCGCCTATTTCCTTCAATCCGTTCACCACATCCATATCAAGGAATGTTTTGCTGAATTTCATTTTGCGCATTTCTCTTTCAGCGCGGATTTCTTTTCCCCACTTTATCAGAGCTTTCTGTACTTCCTCTATCAGAATCGGTTTGCCTATGTAATCATTCATTCCTGCTTCAAGGCAGATCTCTCTATCGCCCTGCATAACGTTTGCTGTCATCGCAATAATTTTGGGACGCAGTTCAAGTTTTCTGTTTTTTAAAATGTGCTTAGTTGCTTCCAGCCCGTCCATCTCCGGCATTTGAATATCCATAAATACTATTTCATAATGCTGGCGGTTCAAGGCTTCCAGCACTTCAAGTCCGTTGCTGGCAACATCAGCTGAGTAGCCCATCTGCTGAAGCAATCTTACTGCGAGCTTCTGATTTATTAAATTATCTTCTGCCACTAAAATTTTCAGCGGAAGCTTTTCTGAAAGTTTTTTATCAAGCTTGCTTTCTGTATGTTCCCTTCCGAATGATATTGCTGAATTTGTTAAAACCTTTACCAGCACATTAAAAAGATCGTTCTTTTTTATCGGCTTAGAAATATAATCAGCAAAAATATTGTTTGCCGGCTCTTTATATTCTTTTAGATTTCCAACAGATGTAAGCATTATCATAGGCAAAGCTTCGCGTCCCGGAATTTGTTTTATCTTTTGCCCCAGCTCAAGTCCGTCCATATCCGGCATTAGCATATCCAGTATAGCTAAGTCAAATATCTTATCCGTTTTCAATATTTCTAAAACTTCTGAGCCTGTCTCGTAAGCTTCCGCTGCCATTCCCCATGATTTCGCCTGCTGCACAAGAATATTCCTGTTCGTTTTATTATCGTCAACAATTAAGATTTTCTTATTTCTTATTTCAGGTATATGACCGCTCTGGTATAACTTTGTTATCTGCTGCTTGGAAGCCTGTACATTAATTGTAAAATGGAATGTTGCGCCTTTACCGAATTCACTCTCAACCCATATCTCTCCGTCCATCATTTCAACAAGCTTACTGCTTATAGCGAGACCTAAGCCTGTTCCGCCGTATCTTCGTGTTGTTGATGAATCTGCCTGTGAAAACGCTTCAAAAATTTTCTTTTTCTTTTCTTCGTGAATTCCGATGCCCGTATCTTTAACAGAGAAAGAAAGCAATAAATCATCGCCTTCGCGTTTTACTAAATCTACCGATGTAAACACTTCACCGAAATCTGTAAACTTAATTGCATTAGAAACTAAGTTTCCGAGTATCTGTCTTAGACGAGTTACATCGCCGACTATTATATGAGGAATTTGTGAGTCAATCTGATAAAGCAAATCCAGTCTCTTTGCCAGTGCACGCGGTCCCATTAAATCATAAACATCTTCAACGCACGAGCTGAGTTCGAACGGCTGCTCTTCAAGTGTTAATCTTTCAGATTCTATTTTTGAGAAATCAAGTATGTCATTGATGATTGTAAGAAGATGGTCACCGCTTAATCTTATTGTATCTGCAAACTCTCTCTGTTCTTCTGTTAATTCTGTTTCCATCAGCAATCCTGACATACCAATAACTGCATTCATGGGAGTGCGGATTTCATGGCTCATCGTTGCAAGAAACTCTGCCTTTGTTTTCAAAGCATTCTCTGCTTCCTTGTGCGCATTAATTATTTCTTCTTCTGTTTTCTTTCTCTCTGAAATATCTGTCAACGTACCGAGGAATCTGTAAGCTTTTCCTTTATCGTCTCTGAAACATTTTCCTTTTGACTCTACCCAAATCCAGTTTCCGTTTTTATGCTTTATCCTGTGAAGACTTACAAACACATCCGTCTTGCCGTCTATGTGGTCTTGTAAATCTTTATAAAATTGTTCGCGCTCGTCAGGATGAATTTCATCGAACCAGAATTTTCTGAAATCCTGAATATCACTTTTTTTGTATCCTATAATATCAAGAAATGCTTTCGAAAGGAATATATCGTCTATTATTAAATCCCAGTCCCATATACCGTCTTTGATAGCAGTAATTGCAAGATTATATCTCTCCTGTGTTTTTCTGTACTCTTCTTCTTTTTTTCTGATATCAGTAACATCGATACATAACTGATTTATGCACTGAACACCGCCGTCATCATTGTATTCTGCATAAAGGAATGTATCCAGCCATACAATTTCTCCGGATTTGTTTTTAATACGATAATCGACTCGGAGATTTGTTTTATAATCTTCTTCTTTCCATTTTCTATATTCTTCCATAACCTTTTCAGCATCGTCGGGATAAATTATATCACGCAGCTGGTCAGGATTAAGATTATCAAACTCTTCCCTGTTATAACCTGTCTGTCGTACAAATTCTTTATTTACAAATTCGTATTTATTGTTTTGAATATTAAAACGTGTTACTGCGATAGGCTGGTTCTCTGCAAGGTTTCTGTATTTATCTTCGCTCTTCTTAAGCGCTTCGGCAAATACTTTATGTTCATTTATATCTTCGAACGTTATAACAATTCCGTTGTTTACTTTTCCTGCTCTTATTCTGTACCAATTTGAAAATCCTTCATGATTGTAGAAATGTTCAATATCGAGCGGTGTGCCGGTCTCAACTACATTAACGAATTTTTCAAAAATGCCGTCTTGTTTAATTCCAGGAAATTCTTCGCAAAGTCTTTTACCCAGTAGTTCTTCTCTGGAGCGCCCGGACATTTTCGCAGTAGCGGAATTTACTATGATTTTTTCAAAATCAACTATCTCCCCTTTTTTGCCATAGACGTATTTATAAACACCAATACCAATTGAGAGACTTTCAAGCAAAGCCGGCAGTATGGATTTAGCATCAATATTTTCGATATTGTCGGAGTTTTTGGACATATATTTTTTGAGATACAGGAAAAGGCGGATTACTCCGCCGTTATATCTAGGGGGAGATATAAAATATTAATTAATAAAATATGTAATTCTTATTTCACAAAACATTCATAATATAATCTATTCAGTTTTTCCATAGGTGCATTTATCTCTAATCTCTCCTCAAGATTAGAAAAATCAATTTCGTCAAGCTTCTGCTCCTGACATTCACAGGAATAAACAAACTTCTCTTTGCCTGTTTCCGGGTCAACATTTCTTAGCAGACATCGCGCGCAAACTGCCTTCATCATACACTGCATTGGAGAATTAATATTAGCAACTGCCTCGTGTCCGTTAAGATATTCTTTTAAAAATGTTTTTCTTGCATCACGGATTCCCTGCATCATTTCAGGACTTCCTGCAGTTATAATTTTATTTATTTGTTTCAGATCTTTATCGTTACTTACGTAATTTTTTATTCCTTCGATTATAGTGCCTTTAAAGAATGAATCCTGTTCTCTTGCAGGATTTATATCTCCGTCTTCGGAGCACCATATTACTTTATCGCTGGAGCTTTCAATAATTTCTCTGTCAAAGACCTCATCATTTTTTCTGTAGCCTGCGAAGTAAAGTACATTATTGTTTTGCTTCTTCAACTCCTGCGCTACTGAGAGCAGCACTGCATTACCCGAGCCGCCGCCTGCAATAAGAACGTTTTGCCCTGTTGAAATTTTAGGAGTACTTCCTGTCGGTCCCATTAAGAAAACTTTATCGCCTTCTTTTAAATTTTGTATTAATGAGGTTGAGACGCCGCGCTCAATAACAACAAATTTAAGCAAACCGTTTTCTTTATCAGCTTTTACACCTGCAAGAGCAACACCTTCAAATGCAGTAGAGATTCCTTTCTTCTTTTCTGTAAGCACTTCGTAGTTCTGTAATTTAAAGAACTGTCCCGCATAAAACTTATCTGCGCCTGATTTACTTTTTATTACAAGCTCAATTGTTCTGTCATTAAGTCTCTTTATCGAATAAACTCTTGAAACAAATTTTTCATCGGTAATATCAAAAAATTCTTTTGATGTTTTAAACTTACCTTCTTCATTTTTTAAAATTTCAACAACGTCCCATGAGCCTTTCTTAGCCGATGCCATTGCCTTCACAACACTCCCGACATACTTCGGATGAATATCTCCGTAGAAAGAAATAAATTTTCCGTTCTTATTGTATGATGTGAAGAACCCGTCTTCTTTTGTGCTTACTGCTTCTAATGAATACTTCCCGTCAACACCTTTTACCGGCTTGAACGTTTTGAAATACTGCCACTTGGCATCCATTTCAAATGTCTCGGGATTTTCAAATTCGTACATTGAGTTTGGCGATGTTCCCGCAGCTACCTGAACGGTCTTTGCCGGCATTTCAATAAACTCGCCGCTGCTTCTGTATTTTATTTTGCCGTCTTCTGTTTTTTCTATCGTTTGTTTTTCAAAAATTACTTTCTCTGCTCTTCCGTATTTATCTTTTACAATTTCAGTAGGAGATAAGTTTTCAACAAAATATACTCCCTGTTCAAGCGCTTCTTTTATTTCTTCATGGTTCAGTCTGTAAGCTGGCGAGTCCTGCATTCTCTTTCTATATACCAATGAAACTCCGCCGAACTTCCTGACTAAATCTATATAATTTGTTTTTCTGCTCTCAATTTTTGCAAGCTCTTCTTCTGCTCTTACTTCTTTACCGTGCGCAATAAAAGTTTTTATTATTTCTTTGTTTTCTTCGTTGCCTTGTTCATTAAAAGTGCTCCAGAAATAATCTTCGCCTTTCTCCGCAGTAATCTTTTCGTATCTGTCTAACACTCTTTTCACCTGAACAGGATAATACGCTGCTGTTTCAGTTGTAGTATCAATAGCTGTCAATCCGCCGCCGATAATTACTGCCGGAAGCTGAATCATCGTGCTTGTTAAGTTATCATCCTTGCTTGCACCTGATAATTGAAGCGACATCAAATAATCGGTTGACTTCCTAACTCCCTTTGCAAGATTGTTTTTCATATCGACAATCGTCGGCTGACCTGCGCCGGCTGCGATTGCAATGTGGTCAAATCCCATTTCCCATGCATCGTCAATTTTTATTGAGCTTCCGAATCTCACTCCGTCGTACAATCTGAAATTATTTCTTCGCGCAAGATTTACATAAATCATTGATAGGAAGTTTTTATTCCAGCGGACGGTGATACCATATTCAGTTACTCCGCCGAAGCCCTGAAGAATTCTTTTATCAAGCTCCTGCTCAATTTCCTTAGAAAAGTCTTTTACTGCCCTCGGTTCAGTGCGTTCATTAGTCAAAGGATTTATACCTGTATACTCACCGAACAATGGCTCAATTTTTAATCCGTCAATTCCTGTTACACCAAATCCGGCATTTAATAAATGATGCGAAAGCGTATAGCCTGCCGGTCCCATACCAACAACCATCACATTTTTCCCGTTATATTCCTGAGCGTAAGGACGTTTTATATTAATAGGATTCCAGCGTGTAAGAAGTGTGTAAATTTCAAAGCCGTATGGAAGATTTACCACATCTCTTAGCGTATTTGTCTCAACCTGAGGTATATTTACAGGGTCCTGTTTCTGATAAATACACCCTTTCATACAGTCATTACAAATTCTGTGCCCTGTTCCCGGGCACATTGGGTTATCAATAGCAACAATTGCCAGAGCAGAAAGCGGCCTTCCGCTTTTTCGTAATAAATGAGCCTCTGAAATCTTTTCGTTTAAAGGGCATCCTGTAAGCTCAATTCCCAAAGGATTTGCTTTTAACGCCCCAAATCTGTCTGTCAGTCCTTTTGAGCATGAATCTTTTTCACGGTCATGGCAATACATACAATAATCGACTTGATTCAATATCTGACGTTCACTCATCTGATGGTCATGCAGCTCAAATCCGTTTCTTTGTATGAAATGTTTTTCCTCACCTTCTAATTTTTCAGGAAAGTTTGGTTCGGGAGTTTCAACGTGAACAAGATGGTCAAAGTCTAATTTCTCAGGCTCGAAGTACGATACCCATTTAGCAGCGTTGGAATCAAAATTTCGTTTTGCAAATACCCATTGCATAATTTTTTCCATAAGGAATTTAATATTGTCGTATTCTTTTTCATCTTCTGCTATTCCGCTTGAAATTTTTATTTCAGGAATTAATTTTCCTGCGCAAGCTTTATAGTTATCGGGAATCTGGAAATTCTCCGGTGCGAATTTATCGCCTTCATAAAACCATCTGTAATTTTTTTCAAGCTCGGCAAGCTCGTTTACAAATCGTGC
The DNA here is from genome assembly GCA_041859205.1 of Ignavibacteria bacterium. Taxonomy (GTDB): domain Bacteria; phylum Bacteroidota; class Ignavibacteria; order Tepidaquicellales; family Tepidaquicellaceae; genus JAFDZO01. The sequence continues at coordinate 19,725 of JBHEKU010000236.1, forward strand.
CGTAAATTTTTCTTCATCAACATTAAAATCTAATTTATCCGCAAAACATAATTTTATTTTTGTGATAAAAGCATCGAGCTCGGGCCAGTTTATATTTTCAAGGTCTGCAGGCTTAAATCTTCTGAATACTTTTCTCTGAACAAATTCTTTTTTAAATAAAAATATATCTTCATTATATTGCGCCTCATCAACATATTTCGCAAGGTGTTCCTGAACATTAAAAAGCTCTCCGAGAAAATCGGAAAGGTAAACGCTGGAGTTCATTATTACTTCAGATGCCTGAATATAAGTATATCCCTCGCCCAAGGAATCGCGATATTTCTTAAATTCTTCAAATTTTTCAGAATTCGCGCTTTCAAAATACTTATAAAAATCCTCAGAGAGATTTCTGAGTTTTTCGCTGACAAACAAATCTGCAAATGTGTACCCGAATTTGGGGTTTAGTATATTTTCGTTCATGCGTAAAAATGATTATTACTAAATATAATTCTAATATTATTAAATAAGAATTTACTTATTTTTTGCACTTATTTTGCAGAAAGAGAACGCACTGATAAAAGTATTTGCTCTTCTGCTTTCCGAGCTCCGGCTTGGGAAGCTTGTCTTTACGAAGCAGGAGCTTCGTAAACAGTACGGAGTTATTTTTGCACTTATTTTGCAGAGAGGGAACGCTTAAATAAAGTATTTTTTTATCGAGTTTTTTTCGTTATACTCAATATTCAACTAAAAACACCAATTTTTAAAACATTATGGAAAAGATTAAATATTCCGAAGTAAAGAATTTTATTGACGGAAAGTTCACTTCTAACGGGCAGGCAAGAATGGACGTACTTTCACCTATTGACGGGAAAGTTATCTCAAAAGTTCTCCTTTCAAAGAAAAATGATTTAGACGCAGCAGTGGAATCCGCAAAAAAAGCGTTCCCTGCATGGTCTGCAACACCTATAAAAGAAAGAGTCCAGATTTTCTACAGATACAGAAATCTGATGGAAAAACACATGGACGAGCTTTCTTACATTACACACTTAGAAAACGGTAAAACAATCGACGAAGCAAGAGCTGAAGTTGAAAAAAGCATAGAACTTACAGAATTTGCATGTTCACTTCCGCAGTTAATCGGCGGTGAAATCCTTGAAGTCAGCAAAGGCGTTGAGTGCAGAATAGACCACGCTCCATTAGGCGTTGTTGCATCCATCGCTCCTTTTAATTTTCCACACATGGTTCCTCACTGGACAATTCCGAATGCACTTGCCCTCGGAAACTGTATGATTATGAAACCATCTGAGCAAGTCCCTATTACATCAAGCTACATTGCTGATATGCTTAAAGAAGCGGGACTTCCTGACGGAGTGTTTAATGTAGTTAACGGTGATAAAGATATAGTAGAAGCAATCTGCGACCATCAGGGAATTGCAGCAGTCTCGTTCGTCGGTTCAACGAAAGTTGCGAAGATAGTTTACATACGTTCAACAGGCACATTAAAAAGATGTGTATCATTAGGCGGAGCAAAGAATCACTTAATAGTAATGCCTGATGCAAACGTTGCAATGACTGCATCAAATGTGGCTGCTTCAATGTCAGGCTGCGCAGGACAAAGATGTATGGCTGCATCTGCAATGGTTGGCGTAGGACCGATTGACCACATTGTAGAAAAATTAGTAGAAGAAGCAAAGAAAATCGTTCCGGGAAAAAATCTCGGTTCAGTTATTTCAAAAGAAGCAAAAGAAAGAATCGAAAGATATATCACCGAAGCGGAGAAGCTCGGAGCAAAAGTATTAGTTGACGGAAGAAATGCAACAGTACCTGACCACGAAGGCGGTTTCTATGTCGGACCAACTGTTATCGACTATGTAACTCCCGATATGGCAATTGCAAAGGAAGAAGTTTTCGGACCTGTGATTGCAATATTAAGAACTGATTCACTTGAAGAAGCAATGAAAATTGAAAACAGCTCTAACTACGGAAACGCTGCATCTGTATTTACACAGAACGGAAGCTTTGCAAGATACGTAATGGAGCATGCCTCTGCGGGAATGATTGGTGTAAATATCGGAGTACCTGTTCCGCGCGAACCGTTCTCTTTCGGCGGATGGAACGAATCAAAATTCGGGACAAGCGATATTACCGGAAAAAGCTCAATAGAATTCTGGACACAATTAAAAAAGACAAGCATTAAATGGAATGCCGAAGCGAAAACTAACTGGATGAGCTGATCATCGTTATTGGTTATTCGTTTCTCGTTATTCGATATGTAGTGCTATTTTTGATGTAACGACTTAACTATTTAAAACCTAACTTTTTAACTTTTTGAAATGTATCAAATCACACAAGATAAAAACGAAGTAATAGATAACAGTCTTAATTTTACTTTGACTTCTTGGTCAAAGCAAAAGGGACTAAAGCCAATGCCGATAAAAAGCGGCAAAGGAATTTTTATATTTGATTACGACGGCAAAAGATATTTTGATTTCTCCTCACAGCTTATCTGCATTAACATAGGGCACGGGCATCCAAAAGTTGCAGAAGCAGTTGCAAAACAAATGAGCGAAATCAGTTATGTCTATCCGGGAATGGTAACAGCAGCACGAGGCGACCTCGGGAAAAAATTAGCTGAGATAGCACCTGGGGATATGAACAAAGCGTTCTTTACACTCGGAGGAGCTGAAGCAATTGAAAATGCAATTAAGCTTGCAAGAGTTTATACGGGCAGACATAAAATCGTTTCTTTTTATCAGTCGTATCACGGAGCAACATATGCCTCTGCAACAGCAGGCGGTGACCCGAGAAAGCATGCAATAGACTCGCAGCAGCCGGGAAATTTTGTTCACGTTGAAAATCCTTATTTCTACAGATGTCCGTGGAACAGCAAGACTCCCGAAGAATGTTCGGAAATGGCTGCTGCTCACATGGAAAGAGTAATTCAATACGAAGGTCCGGGAACAGTTGCTGCAATAATGATGGAAGGTGAGTCAGGTTCATCAGGATGCATAAAATACCCTGCAGGCTTCTGGAAAAAAGTTGAGGCAATTGCAAAAAAATACGGAATACTTTTAATCTGCGATGAAGTAATGAGCGGATTCGGACGCACAGGAAAATGGTTCGGTGTTGACCACCACGGAGTTGTACCTGATATCATGACAATGGCAAAAGGACTTACATCAGCTTATCTCCCTATGGGAGGAGTAATGGTGAGAGATGAGATTGCGCATGCATTCGATGAAAAACCGTTACCGTTAGGACTTACATATTCTGCTCACGCAGTTACATGCGCCGCAGCAAATGCAGTTATTGATATTTACAAAGAAGAAAATTTAATTGAGAACGCTGCTAAGATGGGAAAATACATGGATGAGCAGGTAGCAAAATTAAAAGAGAAACATGTTTGTATAGGTGATTTCAGAAATACAGGTTTGCTTGGCTGTTTGGAACTTGTAAAGAACAGAGATACAAAAGAACCTATGGCAAGATGGAACGCTCCGCCCAATGAAATGGAAGTAATGAACAAAGTTATGGCAAAAATTTCTGAGCTCGGTATGTACACAATGGGCAGATGGAACATGATTTTCATCGCACCGCCGCTTTGTATTACCAGAGAGCAGATTGATGAAGGTCTTGATATAATCTCAAAAGCATTAACAATTGCAGACGAACATTGTAAATAAATTTAGAAATTTAATTTATGGAAAAGACTAAAAGGAAAAATTATAGTTATAGGCAGATAGTCAACTCAGTAAGAGTTATGGATGACAAGGACAAAGAACGTTTAATTCATGCGCTTAAGGTTGAAAAATTTCAAAAAACTTTGGATAAGCTTAGAGAATCTGCAAAAAATGTTGATGTGGACTTAGATGAAATTACAGAAATAATGGAAAAAGTCCGTAAGGAAAGATATGAGAAAAAAAAGCAAAATCATAGTTGATACAAATCTCTGGATAAGTTTTTCATTAAGCAAAAAGCTCGGTAATTTAGAGAAGACTATCAAAGATAACGAACTTTTATTATTGTATTCTGGTGATTTGCTGAATGAAATAAAAGATATTTGTAGTAGAACAAAGTTTTTTAAAATTTTACCAAAAGATTCTCTTCAAGAAATTATTTCATTGCTGAAAGATTTGGGAAGAGATATTATAATTTCAACCGAAGTAAATATATGCAGGGATAGCAAAGATAATTTTCTGTTATCACTTTGCAAAGACGGGAATGCGGATTACCTGATTACAGGAGATAAGGATTTACTTGATTTAAAAAAATTCGAAAAAACAAAAATAGTAACGTTTACAAAATTTCTTAGTGAGTAATTTGTATTTTAATCCTTAATCAAACTCAGAATCGATTGGACACTGATTCACAGGATTTAGTTTTAAAAAGCGATATCACTTCTTCACCTCTTTACAGTGAAGACTTAGCCCCTGTCTCTCAATCCCACAGAACATGGGGCACTTGGAATTATGCGGCGTTATGGATAAGCATGAGCTTATGCATTCCGACGTATATGCTTGCAAGCTCTTTAATAGAAGGCGGAATGAACTGGTGGCAGTCAATCTTAACGATTTTCATAGCCAATACAGTTGTACTTATTCCCATGATATTGAACGGACGCGCAGGCGCGAAGTACGGAATACCTTTCCCTGTTTTTGTACGCGCAAGCTTTGGCGTTAAGGGCGCAAATATTCCGGCTATTCTCAGAGCAATTGTTGCCTGCGGATGGTTCGGCATTCAGACATGGATCGGCGGATTTTCTCTTTATCAGATGATTCACGTTTGGTATCCCGGCATTGCAAACCTGCCGCACATTTTTCCGGCATGGATGGGACTGGAAACAGGTCCTGCAATAACGTTTTTATTATTCTGGCTTCTTAATATGTATGTTGTTTACCTTGGCGTAGATAGCATTAAAAAACTTTTAGTATTCAAAGCGTTCTTTTTACCTATAGCAGCAATTGCTTTATTATTCTGGGCAATCAATGCAGGCAACGGACTCGGACCTATACTTGCAACTCCGTCTAAGTTTGCAACAAGCGGTGAGTTCTGGAATTTTTTCTTTCCGGCTTTAACAGGCATGGTAGGATTCTGGGCAACTCTTTCATTAAATATTCCTGACTTCACGCGTTACGCAAAAAGCCAGAAAGCACAGATAGTCGGTCAGGCAATAGGTTTACCGCCTTCAATGACTTTGTTTGCTTTCATAGGAGTAGTGGTTACACCGGCAACAACTATTATTTACGGAACGACTATATGGGACCCTGTTGTACTCGCAGGGAAATTTGAAAATAAAATTATTGTAAGCGTTGCGATGATATGTATTGCTGTTTCGACTTTAGCTACGAATATTGCGGCGAACATTGTAAGTCCCGCAAATGATTTTGCGCAGCTTGCTCCGTCTAAAATTGATTTCAGAAAAGGCGGATATATTACGGGTGTTATCGGAATTTTGATTCTCCCATGGAAATTAATTGCAGACCCAACAGGATATATTTTTACATGGCTGATTGCCTATTCAAGTTTACTTGGTCCTGTGGGAGGAATTATGATTGTGGATTACTTCTTCATCCGCAAACAGCATTTACATTTGAACGAATTGTATGAAGTGAAGGGAGAATATACCTATACCAACGGTTATCATGTTACAGCGATTATTGCTTTGCTGATAGGCATACTTCCTAATATTCCGGGGTTTCTATTGGCAGTTAAACTAGTTGGTAATGATACCTTTCCACATTGGATTTCAGAACTATACCACTACGCCTGGTTTGTCGGGTTTATCGTATCGGGAATTGTGTATTATGTGTTTATGAAAAACCGTGTTAAAAGTACTCACCACTAAAACACAAAAAGCACAAAATTTCACAAAAGAAAAATTAATTTATTAATTAAAATTTCGAAAATTGGTTTAGTGCTATTTAGTGATTTTAGAGTTTTTGTGGTGAAATTTTGTAATTAAATTTTATTTTAAATTTATGTCAATACTTATAAAGAACGGAAGAGTTGTAACAGCTTCCGAAGATTACATTGCAGATGTTTTTATCGAAGGAGAAAAAATCTCTCAGATAGGAAAAAACTTGGACGTAAAGGCCGATGAAGTAATCGATGCTTCGGGCAAGCTCATTATTCCCGGCGGAATTGACCCTCACGTGCATTTAGATATGCCGTTCATGGGTACATTCTCATCGGATAGCTATGAGACTGGCACAAGAGCAGCGCTTCACGGCGGAACGACAACTGTAATTGATTTCATTCTTCAGACACAGGGGAAATCATTGCAGTCAGCTTATGATGAATGGAGCGGCAGAGCAAACGGAACAGCTTACGGCGATTATTCTTTTCACATAGCTGTAACGGATTTCAATGAAGATACAAAAAAAGAAATTTCACACTTTATAAATGAGTTAGGCATTACATCGTTCAAAACATTCATGGCTTATAAAGGCGCATTGATGATAGATGACAGGCAGATGATTGGTTTGATGAATGAAGTCCGTGACCAGGGCGGAATGGTAACTGTTCACGCAACTAACGGAGACATGATTGACTTCTTAATTGCAAAACACAAGGCTGAAGGAAAACTTGAGCCGTTGTATCATTATCTTTCACAGCCGGAAGTTACAGAAGCAGAGGCATCAGGAAGATTTGCAGATATGGCAAGATATACGGGTGTTCCCGGATATATCGTTCACATGACATGCGAAGGCGCGCTGAATGCTATCAGAAGAGAGATGCAAAGCAACTATAGAGTATATGCTGAAACATGCATTCAATATTTATTACTCGACGCTTCATTGTATGAACAGAATTTTGAAGGAGCGAAGTGGGTAATGAGTCCTCCGCTAAGAGAGAAAAAAGATCAGGCTGCATTATGGGGCGGAATAAATCAGGGAAGCATTCAGGTCGTTGCAACTGACCACTGTCCTTTTACATGGGAGAAAAAGCTCATGGGCAAAGATGACTTCTCGAAAATTCCTAACGGACACCCTGCAATTGAAAACAGAATGGAATTACTCTTCAGCGAAGGCGTTAACAAAGGAAAAATTTCTTTAAATAAATTTGTAGAGGTAACTTCTACAAATGCTGCAAAGATATTCGGAATGTTTCCGCAGAAGGGAACAATCGGAATCGGTGCAGATGCGGACATAGTAATTTTTGATCCTAATGAAGAGCATACACTCTCCGCAAAAACACATCACATGAACGTCGATTACAGCGGATACGAGGGATGGAAATTGAAGGGAAAAGTAAAACAGACAATTTTAAGAGGAACGCTTGCAATTGATAACGGCGATGTAAAGATAAAAAAAGGATACGGAAAGTTTATTAAGAGAAAGAAAGTTTCGAACTTAATATAGAAAATTTTACCACTAAAACACTAAAAGCACAAAAACTGCACCAAATGAAATTTGAACCTATTCCTCAACATCTGGAAAATTTAGGTAAAATAATTGTGCAATGTTGTTATGATGTTCATAAAAACCTCGGACCTGGTTTGTTAGAAAGAGTTTATGAAACATGTTTTTGTTACGAGCTTAGTAAACGAGACGTAAAGTTTTCTACTCAAGTAATTGTTCCTATTATATATGATAATATTAAACTTGAGGAGGGACTAAGATTAGATGTTTTAGTGGAGAATGAGATAATCTGTGAATTAAAATCAGTTGATACAATAATTCCAATTTGGGAAGCACAGTTAATCACATATCTTAAACTTTCTAAAAAAAGATTGGGATATTTAATTAATTTTAATGTAAAGAACATTGGAGAAGGTATTAAAAGATACGTAAAATAATTTTCGTGTTATTTTGTGCCTTTAGTGTTTTAGTGGTAAAAGAATCAAAATAAAAATTTAACCTTATATAATATTATGCCAAGAATAATTAAATCCGGTCTCATTCAGATGTCACTGCCTATGACCGAAGGCGAAGGAAGTATTCATCAGATAGTTGATGCAATGGTAGCGAAACACGTTCCGTATATTGAAGAAGCCGGAAGACAAGGCGTTCAGATCTTATGCCTACAGGAAATTTTTAATACACCATACTTTTGTCCCGGGCAGGATAAAGCATGGTACGAATCCGCCGAGCATATGCCTGGGCCGACGGTCGAGCTTATGCAGCAATATGCAAAAAAATATTCAATGGTAATCATTGTCCCTATATATGAAAAAGAACAGGCAGGATTTTTATATAACTCTGCAGCTGTTATTGATGCTGACGGAACTTACCTCGGCAAATACAGAAAAAATCACATTCCTCATACATCAGGTTTCTGGGAAAAATTCTTCTTTAAACCGGGCAACTTAGGTTATCCTGTTTTCCAAACCAAGTATTGCAAAGTCGGTGTGTATATTTGTTATGATAGACACTTTCCTGAAGGCGCAAGAATTTTAGGTCTTAACGGAGCAGAGATTGTTTACAATCCTTCTGCAACTGTTGCGGGACTTTCACAGTATCTATGGAAACTCGAGCAGCCTGCGCACGCAGCAGCTAACGGATATTTCATGGGATGCATTAACAGAGTCGGAGTTGAAAAACCATGGAACCTCGGTAAATTCTACGGCTCATCTTACTTCGTTGATCCGCGCGGACAGATTTTTGCTCAGGCATCGGAAGATAATGATGAATTATTAGTAGCAGAATTTGATTTGGATATGATTGAAGAGGTACGGTCAACATGGCAGTTCTTTCGGGACAGAAGACCTGAGACTTATGGCAAGATGACTGAATTGTAATAAATAGTATTGAGTATTGAGTATTGTGTAGTGGGTATTGAGAAATTCTAAAACAATTTTTTCATGCATGAATACAAGAAGTTAAAAGTATGGAACGATGCGATAGAATTGGTAACTGATGTATATCTTATTACAAAGACTTTTCCTGATAGTGAAAAATATGGATTAGTAAGCCAATTCAATAGATGTGCAGTATCAATACCTTCTAACATTGCAGAGGGAGCAGGCAGAAATTCTAACGGTGAATTCAGGCAATTCCTCGGTATTGCAAATGGCTCTTGTTATGAATTAGAAACTCAACTTTTACTCGCAAAAAATTTAGGTTATATTAATATAGAAGCTCTTGATAAAATATTAGAAAGAACTGATTTCATAGAGAAAATGATATACAATTTAATAAAAAGTTTAAAGATAAATTAAAAAATTTCGTGTTTAAGTATTATCTCAATACTCAAGACACATTACTCAAGACTACCATATGAGTGAATACAACATCCCTACCACCGAGCAAGAGTTCGAACAGAATTTTGCGCAGATAAAACCTTTAATGAATAAGACGGAAGCTTACTATGAAAGCTCGCGATGTCTGTTTTGTTACGATGCACCCTGCGTTCAGGCTTGTCCTACGCACATTGATATTCCTTTGTTCATAAGACAAATCAACACTGATAATATTGTAGGAGCTGCGCGAACAATTTACGATTCAAATTATTTCGGTAATGCATGCGGCAAAGTTTGTCCTACTGAAGTTTTATGCGAAGGTGCCTGCGTATATAATCATCAGGATGTGAAGCCGATTGAAATCGGACGCCTGCAAAACTATGCAACATCACAGGCAATAGCAGATGATATTAAATTTTATACTCCCGCAAAAGCTAACGGAAAGAAAGCTGCAATAATCGGCTCAGGTCCTGCAGGAATTGCCTGCGCATGCGAGCTGAGAAAAGCCGGCGTGCATGTAGATATCTACGAAGCAAAATCGAATCCCACAGGACTTACAGTTAACGGAATCGCTCCATACAAAATTACAAATCAGGAAGTTTTAGAAGAGCTTGCATATCTGCAGACACAATTCGGCTTCAACATTATTTATAATTCTCCGATAATGTCTAAGGACGATGTTGATAAGCTTGAGAAAAGTTACGATGCAATTTTTATAGGTGTCGGTAACGGAGCAACTTCACAGCTTGGTATTCCCGGGGAAGATAAAGAAAACGTTCACGGTGCTGTTGAAATAATTGAGCATCTCAGAAGAGATCATTACAATGTTGCTTTCGGAAAAAAAGTTATTGTTCTTGGCGGCGGCAACACTGCCATGGATGCTGCATCTGAATCTGCCCGTATGGGATGTCCTGATGTAACACTGGCTTACAGACGTTCGAAAGAAGAAATGGGCGCTTACCATTTTGAATATGCTCTTGCAAAAGATGTCGGCGTTAAAGGATTGTTCAACGCTGCTCCTGTGGAAATTATCGGAAACGAAAGAGTGACCGGAGTTAAATTTATCAGAACAAAAACAGAAAATGGAAAAGTTGTAAATATTCCGGGAAGTGAATTTGTACTCGAGTGTGATATGGTAATAATGGCAACGGGACAAAAAGGACATGATTATCTTTTCGATAATATTTCAAATCTTGATGTTAACGGAACAAAAGTAAAAGCAAATAATTATCAGACAACTAATCCAAAATATTTTGTCGGCGGTGACTGCCTTAACGGCGGTGCTGAAGTTGTCAATGCTGCTTTCGATGGTAAACATGCAGGTAAGGCTATGCTTTCTTTCATGGGTGTAAACTCTTAATTAAAAATTTTCAACGTTGTTTTTTACGAACAACGAATAACATATAACGAAAAACGATTATGCCGGATTTAAGTGTAAACTTTGCGGGAATAAAATCTCCCAACCCTTTTTGGTTAGCATCGGCGCCGCCGACAAACTCAGGCTACCAGATAATGAAAGCCTTCGATAAAGGATGGGGCGGAGCAGTATGGAAAACTCTGGGCGTTCCTGTTGTGAATGTATCGAGCAGATACGGCTCGGTGAACTACCGCGATACTAGAATGATGGGCTTTAACAACATTGAGCTTATCACCGACAGACCTTTAGCAGATAACCTTCGCGAAATAGAAGAAGTTAAAAAATATTTTCCGAACAATGCAGTGATAGCATCGCTTATGGTGGAAACACGTGAGCAATGGCATCAGATTGTTAAGGATGTTGAAAATGCCGGCGCTGACGGAATTGAGTTAAACTTCGGCTGCCCGCACGGAATGTGCGAACGCGGTATGGGTTCGGCTGTCGGACAAGACCCGAAAATTTTAGAATTAATCGTCAGTTGGGTAATGGAAGTCGCAAAGATACCTGTGATAGTAAAACTCACTCCGAATATTTCGCACATTGAAGATCCCGCTCTTGCAGCAAAAGCAGGCGGCGGAAATGCAGTATCGCTTATCAATACAATTCAAAGTATTGTGGGCTTAGATATCGACACTTTTAACGCTTATCCTAATGTTGACGGCAACAGCACAAACGGTGGATATTGCGGACCGGCAGTAAAACCGATTGCTCTTAACATGGTGAAGAACGTTGCAAAGATTCCGAATTTTAATCTTCCTATATCAGGTATAGGCGGAGTAGAAAACTGGAGAGATGCCGTTGAGTTTGTATTGCTCGGCGCAGGAACAGTACAGGTTTGTACTGCAGTAATGCATTACGGTTTTGGAATTATCAGAGAAATTGTTTCAGGCTTTGAACAGTACATGGTTGATAAAGGATTTAACACAGTTGATGAAATGATTGGCAGAGCTTTGCCGAATGTAAAGACATGGGAAAATTTAAATCTTAAATACAAGATTGTTGCTGATATAGATGAAGCAAAATGTATCGGCTGTCAGCTTTGTTATATCGCTTGCGAAGACGGAGCACATCAGGCAATAGGACTTGCAGATGACCTTGCAAACAGAAAACCGCATATCATAGAAGAGAATTGTGTAGGATGTAATTTGTGCTCACTTGTTTGCCCTGTAGAGAATTGCATTACAATGGTTCGCAAAGATAGCGGTAAAGAACATTTGACATGGAAGGAAAGAACAGTTAACGATGATATTCCGGTTACATTTAATGATCAGCGCGGCGGCGGGGTAGGACATTATATTCCCAAGCCTAAGGAAGCAATAGCGTATAGACTGAAGTAAATCCAAAATAAAAAATGACACACGAAGAAAATCTCCTCAATGTAATTGAGAAAGAGATTAGTGTAATAAAAACCCTCAGCTCTAAAGTTACAAAAGAAATTCTTGATTATGCACCAATGCAAGGTATGCGCACGACGGAAGAAGTTATGCGTTACCTAACATGGTGCGGCTCTTCCACCGTTACTTTTTTCCTCTTAGATGACCCTTCTAAAGCAAATGAAAATTATACGGGATTTATGGAAAAGGCAAAGTCTGTAACTCTTGAAAATTTTAAAGAAAGAATGGACGAAGAGCTAACAATAATAAAAAATTGTTTTGAAAGTATATCTGATGAAGATTTAATTACTAAGGAAGTTGAGCTGCCCTGGAAAGAGCCCATGATGCTCGGGCAGGCAATAATGGAAACGACTGTGAAATGGCTTACAGGTTACAAAATGCAGTTGTATCTTTACATGAAACAAAACGGAATTACACTGGATACCGGCGATTGCTGGATATATACCCAGGAAGAGTGAAATAAAGAATAGAATAAAAATTATGCTTGAACAATTATCAAAACTCGAAGACAGCGTAAGCTCATCTTCAATGGATAAAGAAAAAAAAGCCGAGATCTTGGCCGAGATAGATGCTTTAAGACTTGAGTTCATTTCATCAAATGAAATTTCTCATCCCTTTAAAAAGGCATTCAATAAATTAAGAAAGTCAATTCTTGAATTTGAAAAGGACCATCCTTTTCTTACAAAGAATGTTAACGAAATTTCCACAATGCTTTCAAATATGGGAATTTAATTCACTATTTCTTTTTGTTAGTTTTGCCCCACTCTTCAAATAATTTTCCGGATTCTTCTCTGAGAATAACTTCTGATTTTATTTCTCTTTTCTCAAGAGGCTGGCATACCAGGTCATACGGCCTCATATCTACTATACCCCATTCTGTCATATCTTCCTTCGTAGCTCCGAAATAAATATGTTTTATATTGGCAAAGAAGCACGCTGCAAAACACATCGGGCAGGGTTCGCCGTTTGTATATAGTTCGCAGCCTTCAAGCCAGTTAGTCCCCAGATTTTTACACGCATCACGGATAGCCATAATTTCTCCATGGGCAGTTGCATCATTTGTGGAGTGTGAACAGTTATAACCTTTTCCGACAACAACTCCGTTTTTAACAACTACTGCGCCGAACGGATAATTGCCTTCGTTGACAGCAGTCTTTGCAAGCTCAATTGCCATCTTCATATAATTCTCGTTTTCTTCAATCGAATTTTCTTTGGTCTGAGCGTTAACCTGAAATGAACATAAAAATATAAACAAAAAAATTATAGCAGCTGTTTTCATAGGAGATTTTTGTTTAATTTGTTTAATTAAAGAAGTTTTTTATCTCGGTAGATAATTTTTTCACATCCATTTTTTCAATCGGATGTTCGGTCTCAGAGAATATAAAAAGTTTTCCGTTTTTTAATTTACCCGCTGCGTTAGCAGTCTCCTCTAAAGTTACCATTGTATCTTTATCACCAACACTTATCAAAACTTCGTTCTCGATTTTTTCCAACACTTCATCCGTTAGCACAGGCTTTTTTCCCAAGTCAAGCATCATCTCAGCTGTTTTATTCAGAACAACTTTCCAGTTATCAGATGATTCCTGAGGTGATTCGTGTGGACTATGTCTTTTCTCCAATGCTTTTGCAAATGCCGGTATCTTCTCCTCCATCTTTGCAGGGTTCAGCATCTTCGATTCCTTCACACAGCTTTCTTCATTCCAGTCAAACTTAGTGGCAATTGTGAAAATTTTGTTTACTTTGTTTTTATACTGACTCGCAATATACAAAGCAACGTATCCGCCCATGCTGTAACCAAATACATCAATATTTTCTAAATTATTTTTCTCAAGATATTTTACAACGTCATCAGCAAACAGTTCGATTGAAAACTTATCCGGCATTGCTTCTCCGCCGTGACCTGAAAAGTTCATCGTGTGAATTTCAAATTTATCTTTTAACTCTTCCTTAAGCTTATCAAACTGGCTTGCTGCGCCTATGGCTCCATGTAATAAAAGTAGTTTTTTCATATTACTGTGCAGTCTCTAACTTAAATTCAGAATTGAAATAAAATTTTATATCGGGATTTCTTTCTATTGTCAGCTTCAACACCCACTCAGAATCCGCAAAGTAAACCAAATGCCCGTCCTTATCCTTCGCAATATTATTTTTATATTTTATAAACTCCGCCAGTTTGCTTTCATCTTCTGCCGTCATCCATAATGCTTTGTAATAATTCAGATGCTCGAATCTACAGGATGCTCCATACTCATTCAGTAATCTGTACTGAATAACATCGAACTGCAGTTCACCGACTGTACCCACAATTTTTCTTCTTCCGTCATCCTGTGTGAAGAGCTGCGCAACGCCTTCCTCCGTCAATTGTTGTATTCCCTTATCCAATTGCTTCGATTTCATCGGGTCAGTGTTTCTTAACTCTTTAAAAATCTCAGGAGAGAAACTCGGAATACCTTTGAACATAAAATTTTCGCCTTCAGTCAGGGTATCACCAATCTTAAAATTTCCCGTATCATACAACCCAACAACATCTCCGGGATATGCTTCATCCACTATACTCTTAGCCGATGCCATGAAGGAATAAGGAGTAGAGAATCTCAAATCCTTATCCAGCCTAACATGATGAAAAAATTTATTTCTCTCAAATTTTCCTGAAGTGATTCTTAAGAAGGCCAGTCTGTCCCTGTGTCGCGGGTCAATGTTTGCATGTATTTTAAATACAAATCCGCTGAACTTTTGCTCATCTGATTTCACCTCACGTGTATCTGTCTCACGTCCTTTCGGTTCGGGAGAAATAGAAATAAATCCATCGAGCAGTTCCTGCACACCGAAATTATTTACTGCGCTGCCGAAAAACACGGGGGCTAAGTGCCCCTCAAGATACTGCTGCTTATCAAATTCATGATAAACACCTTCAATCATTTCAACGTCGTGTCTTAACCTTTCTGCGTCACTTCCTAAATATGTATCAAGCTTCGGGTCGTCAAGTCCTTTCATTTCTATTATATCTGTCTCTTTCTCTGTCTTATTCGGCTTAAATAAATTTAAATGATTCTGATACAAATCATAAACACCTTTGAAGAGCGAGCCTTTTCCTATAGGAAAACTCAGCGGTCTGACATGTATACTTAATTTATTTTCAACTTCATCAAGCAATTCAAACGGCTCTCTTCCTTCACGGTCAAGCTTGTTTATAAAAACAATCACAGGAGTATTTCTCATACGGCATACTTCCATCAACTTCTCTGTCTGCTCTTCCACACCTTTCACACTATCGATTACAATTATTACGCTGTCAACAGCTGTCAGTGTTCTGTATGTATCTTCGGCAAAATCTTTGTGACCGGGAGTATCAAGCAAATTAATTATCAGTCCCTTGTATTCGAATGTCATCACAGATGTTGCAACGGATATACCTCTCTGTTTTTCTATTTCCATAAAGTCAGATGTAGCCGTCTTTTTAATCTTGTTTGATTTCACCGCTCCCGCTGTTTGTATGGCTCCGCCGAATAAAAGCAGCTTTTCCGTAAGCGTAGTTTTCCCCGCATCAGGGTGAGATATGATTGCAAACGTTCTGCGTTTTTTGATTTCGTCTTTTAATTCCTGTTCTAAACTCATTTTATTTTTTAATATAAACAAAAACCCTGTCAGGCATACCCGACAGGGATAATGTAATTTACCGAATTTTATTTTCAGTTTTAATCCCAAAAAATCCAGTCGTATATCCTTGAAATATTCCCACGATTTATCAAATTTAACTCACCTTATCAGCAAATTATATGAAAACCCTCTTAACAATTTTATTTACACTTTCCACTTTAACAGGTAATTGCCAGTCATTATACATTCAAACTTTCGGTGAGAAAGATGCTAAACCAATTATTTTTCTTCACGGAGGACCAGGATACAACTGCGCTAACTTCGAAGCAACAACCGCTCAAAATCTTTCGGAGAAAGGATTTTTTGTAATAGTTTATGATAGAAGAGGCGAAGGACGCTCGGCTGATGCCAATGCAAAATTTACTTTTGAAGAAACGTTTAACGATATAAATTCCATTTATGAATCATACGGATTAACATCTGCCTCTTTTATTTCTCACAGCTTCGGCGGAATAGTAGGAACATTGTATGCACAGAAATATCCTGAAAAGATTAACTCATTATTCTTAACATCTGCTCCGGTTTCATTACAGGAAAGTTTCAGACATATTCTTAGAACCTGTGAAGATATCTACTCTACTAAAAACGATTCATCAAATGTACAGTTTATACATTCAATTGAAAAAATGGATACGGCGTCAATTCAATATAGCAGCTCGTGTTTTATGCAGGCTATGAAAAATAATTTTTATTCGCCCAAAAGCAGAACAGAAGAATCAAAAAAAATTTTAAATAATCTTAAATCAGATTCGCTATATAAATACGCCGGAGCGATGACAATACCGGCTCCGTTGGGGTTTTGGAAAAATGAAAACTACACAACAATTGATTTAACTAATTCAATAAAAGATTTAACTTCAAAAAAAGTTAAAGTGATTGGCTTATATGGAAAGGATGACGGCTTGTATTCTCCTGAACAGGTATCAAATCTCGGAAATATAATTAGTAAAGAAAATCTTTTTTACTATGACAACTGTTCTCACAATGTTTTTATTGACATGCAGACTAAGTTTCTTGAAGCAGTGAGTAAGGGAGTTAATTAGAGATTAACCACAGAGGACACAGAAATTTTACACAGAGAACGCAGAGTAAACTAAACTCATTTAAAAAATAAATTAGTTTACAATATTTTCTCTGTGTTCTTTGTGATAGCCTCTGTGCTCTCTGTGGTTAAAATTATTTTGCCTGATTCAATTTTTGCAAGTACTTCATTATCAAAATTTCATAATCATCAGTATATCCTTCCTTCTGCAATTTCAGAATATCTTCCTTCAATGCATTGTAAGAATTTGGTCCTGAAAGCACAATTTCAGGTGGAGACTGTCTCACCATATTACTTCCCGGCTTTGATTCCCTCTTCGGCTCAAAATCTTTTTCACGCTGCGAGAGCTGTGCATCCAGCATTCTTGATAAAATCCTGTTCTGCTTCTCTATAGTTTTATCCGTAACTTTATTTTCCTGCATGTCTTTAATCACTTCCTGCATTTCCTTCTGCACCTGGTTCAGGTCGCCGAGAATTTTTTCTCCGCTTCTCTCCTGTTCCTTCTTTAGCTCCTCATTCAATTCTTCCAATGATTTACTCAGCTGCTGCTGCTCCATTTGCAGTCTTTGCATATCGCCTTTTTGCTGTTCGCTCAGTCCGTTCTCGCCACTCTCCCCTTCTTTACCTTCCTTGCCTTCTTTACCCTTTCCGTCTTTACCCATCTTGCCCATTTGGCCGTTCACTCCCTGCTGCTGTTGAATCATCTGCGCAAGCTGCTGCATCAGTTCTCCCATACGTCCCGGACTTCCTTTGCCTTTTCCCTTACCGTCTTTACCATCTTTGCCTGACTGTCCCATTTTTTTCATCATATCACCCATCATCTCTCCGGCTTTATCAAGGGATGTCTTAGCATCGCCCTGGTCACCGGTTGCGCCATCTTTATTTTGCTTGCCGAGCTCCTGCCCAGCCTTATCCATTTTGTTAAAAGCGTTGCCAAGCTCTTTACCCATCTCCGGTTTTATAGGAACACCACTCTTTGATAAATTCATTACATCATCAATCGTCTTCGCTAAATCTTTCTGAAGATTTCCCTGCTCCTGTTTATTCTTATCAAACTCCTGCTTCTGATTTTTTTCAAGGTCTTCAGTTTTATCTTTTAGTTCCTGCTGTCTTTTG
This sequence comes from Ignavibacteria bacterium, assembly GCA_041859205.1. Classification (GTDB taxonomy): domain Bacteria; phylum Bacteroidota; class Ignavibacteria; order Tepidaquicellales; family Tepidaquicellaceae; genus JAFDZO01. The sequence continues at coordinate 37,511 of JBHEKU010000236.1, forward strand.
CTCAGCTCTTCAAGATCTTTTTTTATGTTACCCATCTTTTCCATCATTTTTTTCTGCTGGTTTTCCATATCCATCATACTTTCAAGGGCATCCTGCATATCTTCATTCATTTCATTTAAATCCTGAGATATTTCTTCCTGCTCGTCTTCTGAAGAGTTTTTATCACCCTTCTTCATATCATCGGATGATTTGTTCATTTTATTTTCAATCTGCTTCTGCTCCATCTTCTTACGGATTTTCTCCAGATCTTCAGCACTCATTTCCTTTTGCTTCTTCAGCTCTTCAATCAACTTTTTCAGTTCTTCCTGAAATTCTTTCGTCTGTTCTTTTATATCTTTTTGCTTCTGCGATAACTCATTTAATTTATCCCGGTCGTTCTTTTCTGAGTTCTTAGTTTCATTTTTTAACTCATCCTGCTTTTTTGTAATTTCATCCAGCTTCTGTGTAAGCTCACCGAACTTCTGCATGTTCTCTATTTTTTTCATCAGTTCCATAACTTTCTCAAGATATTTTTTGAAAGCCTCTTCATCAAATTTAAAATTCTTCAGAGCATCTTTCATTTCGTCTGAATTATTTTTCTTCATCGCTTCCTGCAGCTTCTTCAGCATTTCCTGCAGCTCGGGAGTGTTTATCTTGTTATACATCTTCTGAAGTTCCATGTACTGCTGAAGAGTTTTCTCCGAGAGCTCATTTCTCTGCTTCATTTCGTTTACTGACTGCTCAAGCTTTTGCTGGGTAGAATTTAAATTTTTCTGCAAATCGTTCAGCTTGTTTTCAAGCTCCTGCTTTTGCTTCGGGTCGTTCAGCCCAAGGTCTTCATTTCTCTGCGCATCTTTTTTTAACTCCTGCAATTCTTTCTGTACGTCATTTAAATTCTGCAGAGAATTATTTACATCTGTCTTTAACTCTTTATTTAGTGCTTCAGTATTTTTTAAAGCATCAGATAAAGATTTATAAGTGATGGTTCTGGTATCTGATTTTACCGAGTGTCCCGTGTTATCGGTAACTTCAAGAAAATATTCGATTGTCTGTCCCGAAGAAATTCCAGGCAGATTCCATATGTAAGGAATTTCAAGCGAGCGGGCTGTCAGATTTTGTATAGGAATGTTTATAAAGCTGAAGTTAGCCGAGCTTGATGTAATGTTTCCGCCGTTGAATTTTTTGTAAGCAAGCTTTAATGAAGAGAAGCCGTAATCATCGGAAATTCTGGAGCGCAATAAAATATCACGCTGTCCTGTTAAGATAAAATTAGATTCGTTCGGCTCTATTATTGTAATGGAAGGCGGCTCATCAGGAATAACTTTTATATTATATGTAACGGCGTTTTTATTAACTGCGCCGCTCTTATCCTTTAAATAGAACTTATAAGCGCCGTCTGTATTGGCTTTGATTGTGCCTGAAGCGCCCGCATCAGTCACATTAAAATTTATCAGTTTTCCTTCGAGAATAATTCCTGCTTCGGATAAAGGCTTATTCGATTTTAAATCAAAGAAAATACCACTGCCCTGCATGCAAAAAATCTCGCCTTCATTATCAGCTAAAATTTTAGGTGGAAGCGAAGTAAATCCCGGTGGAGTAATCGTAATTTTAAAATTTTTAACTAACGGATTGTCGTTTGTTTTAATTCTAAACTCATCTGACTGCACACCTTCGTATTCAACATAATATATAATATCGTTATTAACGTTTTCAAGCACTGAATTGAAAGATTTATCAGCAGATACTTTTATATCTTTTTTATCCGATAAAATTTCAGAGCCGTCTTTTGTCACTTCTTTTTTTACCAGAGTTATTTCAGTAATCTCTACGGGCTTAGTAGAGCTTATAAGGGCTTTAACATTTACGTTTTCACCTTTTGAAACTTCAACATTTCCCGGAGTAACAATAAATGCTATTCCTAAATCGTTAAGTAAAAAATTATAATTGTAATTAACGAGCCTGTTCATCGAACCAAACATTGTCAATGGGAAAATTGCCAATGAAAGAGCCCATATAAAAATCGCCGAAAGAAAAATTATGAACGGCTTCTTTAAACTTTTGAAGGAAACATAATTGGTGAAATCAATTCTTTCAGAAGCAGAATAAACTTCTTCTATATTGGCGGAAATTAATTCATTGGAGAAATTTGTGCCCTGACTGTTTTCAACCAGGAATAATGAATTCGATAATCTGTCTTTAACTTCAGGAAATTTCTCGCCGACTTTTTTTGAATAAGGAATAACATCAAGCGGTTTTATTACTCCAAGCTTGTGAAAAATATAATTAACTGCAACGTAGATGAATGTAGTCACCGATGTAGAAATAAGTCCCCAATAAAAAATTTTGTGCGCGGTAATTCCGAAATGAAAAATAGATTCTGAAATAACAATAAAAAATGCGAGCGATAAAAAGAAAATAGCAGAGTAGAGCATGCCTTTTGTGAAATTGAAAAGGAGCTCTTTACTGTAAACTTTCTGGATTCGCTGCTCGAGGGAATTAACGATGCGTAAAACGGCTGCTGACATAAATATTATAACTAATTATAATTATAAATGTTTCAATTTCGAGGTGCAATTGAAAATTTTGTGTTAAAAAATACCCGTATTTTTTATATTTAGTTGAAAAACTGACTTTTCACTTTTTTAGATTAAATCTTAGATATAAATTGAGTATTTTTGAACCAATCTCAAAATCAAAATCTTAACAATATATGTCTGCTGAAACAATGGCCCCGCCAAAAGGAGCGAAACTTTGGCTCATGGCTTCCCGGGCTTATTCATTCCCGGCATCAATCATTCCGGTATTATTCGGTTCAACACTTGCATTAATTTTCGATCCTGCTATTAAGTTTAACTGGGTTGTATTTGCTTTAACTCTTATCGGTTCAGTTCTTGCGCAGGTCGGTGCAAATCTCATTAATGACATTTACGATTATAAAATCGGAATCGATAGAGAAGATAAAAAGCTCGGCATTCCGCATGGCGGCTCTATGGTTTTATCGATGAACTTCATGACAATTGAACAAATGAAAATGGGAGCAACGGTTGCGCTTGCAGCAGGTGCGTTGATAGGATTTTATTTGTACTTACTTGCCGGTCCATGGATAATTTATTTAACAGTATTCGGAGTATTATCTTCAATAATTTATACAGCCACTCCCGCTGCATTTAAATATAAAGCTCTTGGTGACATTCAGGTTTTTGTTTCTTTCGGATGCGTGATAACATTAGGTGCATATATTGTTCAGACACATGAATTCTCATGGCTGCCTGTATTACTTTCATTGCCTTTGGGATTTTTAATAGATGCAATTCTTCACACTAATAATATCCGTGATATAAGCTTCGACGGAAAGTTTAAAGTAAAAACTTTACCTCTTTTAATAGGAGAAAGCGCTTCAGTTAAATTTTATTATTTTTTAATTTTTGGCGCGTACGCATTAGTTGCAATTTTTGTAGCATTGCAATTAATTCCTTACACTGCATTACTTTGCTTAGTAACTTTGCCAATAGGAATCAAATTATGTAAGATGGCAAATCATTTCCCAAAAGAATCTCAGGCAAGATATGAATACGGTGTGAAACACATTATGATGACTGCACAGTTAAATATGCAGTTTGGATTAACGATGATAATAGGAATTTTAGTTTATTACTTCTTCTTAATGAACAAGTAATACAAAAAAATATTTTTTGATGTAAAAAGAAAAGCCGGTTAATGCCGGCTTTTTAGTTTAGCTTTAAGTCTTTGGGGTTTCGTCTGTTATCCCAAACCGATATAATTTCTACAGCGCTTTTCTCAACTTTATAAAACAATATATAATCTTTTATTATAACTGTTCTAATATCTTTTCTGGATGTAGCTTTTCCTATGTCATTAAATTTCAAAACACTTTTCATCTTCCGGCGAATTTCAGCATACAATTTTTTAGAGTATTTTCTGTTACCTATTCTTTTATCCCAATAAGATAGGATATCAAAAAGTTCTTTTCTAGATCTTGCTGACCAAACTAATCGTTTAGCCATTTGGTAACTTCTTTGTTAAGTTCTTCATCTGTTACAAATCTTCCTTCTTCAATATCCTTCAAACCCTCATTTATAGCTGCTTCCTCTTCTTCCGATAAAATATAAATTTCATCTTTATCTTTTACAAGCTGGTTTAATCCTTTCAGGTACTCGATGTCTTCTATATTATTTATCGAGTTTATTAATTCTGCTTTTAAACTTTGAATATCCATAGTATAGTTTTATTAAAATTACCAATAATATTTAAAACTTTTCAATCCATTATCTCGCGATAAATTTTCCATTTATCTCCTGTTTCCTTTCCCTTAAAAAGCCGCAGTGTTTTCTGACCGCTCTCTTCAAATTTATCCGATACATAACTCTGCTTAAAAGTGACCTTTAAATCATTAGGTGAAGTTGAGTCTCTATGAATTTTAAAATCGGAAAAATTTAATTTTATATATTTATACTTATCAAAGGTACTCTTGATGTCTGAAATTCTCTCTGTATAATTTTTCGTCTTTCCGTCCTTGCCATAATATTCGTAGTCATTAACCAGTAAAAATGTTTTATATTTATTTATATCTTTTTCTTCCCAGGCATCTCTCCAGTCATCGACCATAGTTTTTATCTGATAATCATCTGAGCTGTAATAATCCGATATCTTTGAATACGTAAAATAAATTGTCGTAATTAAAAAAAGAAAAATAAAAATTAAACCGCCGGCACGAAGAAGAAAAGTATTGCGTGATATTTTCTTTTTCTCTTCATACTTTCTTTTAAATTCATCATCAAAATTTTCTTCATTTGAGTTCTCTTCGTCGAACTTCCCCTCTATGATATTATATCCGCAATACTTGCAGTAGTTCGAATTCTCCTCTACTTCCTTTTTACAGTTAGGGCATTCAATAAGATTTGTCTGAGCAACTAAATTCCTCGCCGCCGGGATTGTCATCGCCCCGACATCAACCCGCTCTTCTTTTACCGTCGTTGGATTATTTTTACATCCATAACTTGTGCAGCCGCCGTTCTCTTCATAACACTCTCTGTGGTGCGGAGTGCCGCAGAGCGAGCATACGATTACATCAAGATCATCTTTTATCTTCGATTGGCAGTACGGACATGTTTTATTTTTAAACGAATGCATTACTGTTTAAATACCCCTATACTATTAAACTGCAAATGAACTTCTTTCACTCCCTTTCTCAATGTTATAATATCATTAGAAGGGATTTTCAACTCTGTTAATTTCCTACCTGATAATATTTTGAATAGTTCTGAATCAGAGTTCAACCTATGAAAACTTTTCATTGTTAAAATATTATCACCATCTTTTATATCCTTCACTGAAAGTAAATTCATATTTGCAAAAAATTCTTTTTCGGTTTTATTTAACTCGTCAATCAATGAATACACTATTTCATTATTAAACTCTATTTCAAACTCCCCGCTCTCAAAACATTTTTTTCCGAATTCAACTAAGTCGCTAATCGTAACTTCAGCAAAACCTTTTTCAATCTTAACAATTTTTTCAAATAAATAATGCGAAGGGCAATCGGGATTTGAATTATACTCAACTATATAAGAGTCATTCGTTGCGCCGTTAAAAACAAAACCTTTCCCAATCAGCAAATCTTTCTGTCCGTGCAGATATTTCACTGCTTCCTGTACCTGTATTCCAGCTATGATAGAAGAAATTGTCGGAGTCGTCGGTATCTTCCCCTGGTCAATTTCATCTACTCCCAGCATCAGGCATGATTTTCTTTTATTCAGCAATTTATAATCCAGCTCCGTCATCGTGCACTCGTAACAAATTTCAGTGGATGGCACAAACACCCTTGCAACTCCGCTAAGCACTTCTATTGCTCCGTCTATCCATGGCTTATTTACTTTGTAGCATGACTGGTTCACAAACAATCTTGCCTCTCTGTTATCAAGTCCGCAGATAACTATATCCATCTCTTTAAAAACACCAAGTCCCAGATTAAAAATATTCCCCACAAAATATTTTATCTTCACATCGGGATTTATCTCCATCGCTCTCTTCGCTGCGACTTCTGCCTTCGGCTTTCCCTCATCTTCCATTCTGAATAAAACACTGCGCGTCAAATTACTCCGCTCAACAATATCCATATCGATAACAAAAATATTCCCCACGCCAAGCATTGTTAGATTTTTTATAATCTCGTTCCCCAATGCGCCGCAGCCGACTACAAGCACTTTCGCTTTCTTCAGCACTGACTGATCCCACCACGATATCAATTCAAGCCGTGAATATTTATTTTCGTTTATATCTTCTAAGTTCAGCATAAAATTCTTTACAAAAATCATTTTAAAGAAAAAAACCTGATACCGCTTCAGCGAAATCAGGTTTCAAAACAAAATCCTATTTAAAATCAGCCTGCTGTTATTTCAGGATGCAGCCGAAGAACGTCACCGTCTTTTACTCCGGCCTCTGCAAGCGTCTGGTTTTCCGTCAGCTGTTTGCCGCTTGCCTTGTGATGAAATTTATACGAGAGCGGTTCGCCGTCGGGTCCCGTTAAAGGCATTTTCATTTTCGGCAGCAGTGCTTCCATTATGCGCTTTATCTGTGCATCGTCAGGGAGCGTTGCTTCCTGCTGCTTGTTCCCCGTTGCATCAATTATTGTTACGTTTATTCGTGCCATATTTTTAAATTAGCTATTATCTTTTAATTCTTAAATATACTTCATCGTCTCTTAGTTCCCCTGTTTTACGCTGAAAGTCAGTTTTGGTTTTAGGATATTGCTCTATGACTGAATCTAACGACATCAACACATCCACACCAATGCCTGCGGGCGCCGATACTAAATGCGGAATCGTTACCATTTTCGGCAAGCCCAACGCGGGGAAATCCACGCTGACCAATAAGCTCCTCCGCTATGATTTATCCATCGTTAACCATAAAGCGCAGACGACTCGCAATAAAATTCTCGGAGTCCTGACAGAAGAAAACTATCAGATAATTTTCACCGATACACCCGGAATACTCGAGCCTAAGTACGAGCTGCAGCAATATATGCTGAAGGAAATTTCCTTCTCGCTTAAAGATGCCGATATACTGCTTCACCTTATCGATATAAACCGTTTCAACATCAACGACCTTGAAACCATTCACAGCAATTACAGCAAGCAGATTGAAGGCAAGCCCAAGCTTTTAGTCTTTAATAAAAATGATATTGTCCGCGAGAACATGGGACCCGAAGTTATAAAAAGCCTTGAGAAGTTCGGCTACGATGAAATTATTTTCATCTCTGCCTTAAAAGAAAGAAACATTGCCGATGTAAAAGATGCCATTGTAAAATATCTTCCCGCCGGACCGTTTTTATACGATGCCGATTACCTTACTGACCGCCCCGAGAAATTTTTTGTCTCCGAAATTATTCGTGAGAAAATTTTATCTCTCTACTCCGATGAAATTCCCTACAGCACTTTTGTAAATGTAGTTGAGTTCAAAGAGCGCGATAACGGCAAGACGTACATCAACGCAGAAATTATAATCGAGCGAGAGACACAGAAGATGATTATCATAGGAAGGAACGGCGACGGAATAAAGAAGCTCGGCCTGCAGTCGCGAAAGGATATCGAAAAGTTTTTAGAGCGTCCCGTTTACCTTGAGCTCTTTGTGAAAATCCGCAAAGGCTGGCGCGATAGCGAAGGATTTATTAAAGGGAATATGGAGTAAAACTATCCTCGTTCCAATGCTCCAGCGTTGGAACGTAACACACAGCATGTCATCCCGCACTTGATGCGGGATCCAATCACAACCATTTCTCACGGCGTAAATTTCTAATTTAAATGTGATAATAAATAGAAATTAGGCTGTATTTATAGTAAATTATAAATACTTCAATTTAATAAACAAATGCTAGAAAAAATTACTCTATCTAATTTTAGATGTTTTGATACTCATGAGGTTAAGTTTAAAAATTTAAATATTATTGTAGGAAAGAATAATGCAGGCAAGTCAACACTTATTGAAGCCTTAAGATTAATTTCAATTATAGTAGAAAGATATAGAACAGCAATTTATAGAGATGCTCCTAATTGGACAAGGATGGGGAGAAATTATAAAGGAATTTCTCCTAGTTTACAAAGTTTTAATTTTACTTTTGATAATATTTGTCACAAATACAGTGATCCCCCCGCTGAAATTATTGCATATTTTGAAAATGGTGGGACAATCGAAATCTTTATACATAATGAAGAATCTATATTTGCTGTATTAAAAAATGAAAAAGAGAAAATAATTGGTTCAAGATCACAAGCACAAAACTTTGATTTTCCTGAGGTAAATACACTTCCTCAAATAGGACCATTATTGAAGATTGAGGATAAATTAGAATCGGATTATGTTAAAAAAAATGTGTCTTCGTCACTAAGTTCTCTTCATTTTAGAAATCAATTAATAGAGTTTCCTAAGTTTTTTAGAAAATTTAAAGAACTATCAGAAAAAACTTGGAAAGGTCTAAAACTTGATAAACCTGAATATAAAGGAACAATATTAAATCCAAAAGTGCCTATAAACCTAATTTTTAGAGATGGTGATTTTAGTACTGAAGTAGGATGGGTGGGGCAAGGTTTGCAAATGTGGCTTCAGACAATATGGTTTTTGGCAAGATGTCATGAAGATAGTACAATAATTTTAGATGAGCCCGATGTTTATTTGCATGCAGATTTACAGAGGAAATTGATTAGGATTTTAAAAAATAAATATGGACAAATAATAATCGCTACTCATTCAGCTGAAATAATATCGGAAGTTGATCCAACAAATGTATTATTATTAGATAAATCCAAAAATAAGTCTTCCTTTGCACATGAATACAAAACAGTACAAAAAGTAATTGAAAATATGGGTAGTGTACACAATCTTATGCTTGCACGACTTTGGTCTGCGAAAAAGTTCATAATAGTTGAAGGGAAGGATATTAACATTTTGAAAAGAATACAAGATACGCTTTTTCCAGAATCAAAAGAACCTTTAGAATCAATACCGCAAATGCAATGTGGAGGATGGAGTGGTTGGAAGTTTGCGTTAGGTACAAATATGGGTTTTAAAAATTCCGTAGGAGAAGATATCATAGTTTATTCAATTTTTGATTCAGATTACCATACAAAAGTTACCATAGCAAAAAGAATTGAAGATGCAAAAAAACGAAATATTCAAACTCATATTTGGAGTAAAAAAGAGATTGAGAACTACTTGTTAATACCTACAGCCATTTTAAGGATAATTGAAAAAAAATGTACTAAAAATAAAGAGACTTTAAGTGCTGTTCAAATAGAAAAAAAACTTAATGAATTTTGTAATGAACTAAAGGAAAATGTTATTGATAATATATCCGATGAATATTACTTGGAAAATAAAGACAAAGGAATAAAAGAGGCTAATGTTCATGCCAGAAAAAGAGTAGAAAAAAGTTGGGATAATTTGAAAAATAAACTCTCAATAGTATCCGGTAAAGAAATATTATCACTCTTTTCTAATTGGTCAAAATCCTTTTATGGAGTTTCATTCAATTCAATAAACTTAGCATCAGAGCTTAGAGCAAATGAAATGGACGATGAATTGAAAGCTATTGTTACGAGATTAGAAAAGAGACAAGAATTTTATGAGTTACTGAAGGACTAACCTACTCAGGATTATTCCCTCTTCCCTCATTTTTAACAAGATAAACGCGTGCAATTCTTTCGGGGAAGGTTTGGATTTTTTTAGGATTGGTATAGTCGCCGAAATCCGGGAGGAAGGTATATTTCAGGGCAATATTCAACGCGCGGTTAAAATCTTTTTTAGCAATTTCGTGGATTAACATTCCGTCATCGGAAGATATCAGCTTCAGCTTTGAATTTCTTCCTCCGTATGCAGAAGAGTATTTCATAATGTTATATATTGTAAAAGAA
>JBHEKU010000293.1:0-2537 GCA_041859205.1 Ignavibacteria bacterium
ATGAAACTTCAGAAATTCTAACAAAAGCAATAAAAGAAGTTAATCTTTAATTTTAAAATACGAACCGGAGAATTTATTTAGAATTTATACTTTTTTAGCACCGAAATATCGGTTATATTTTTTGAATTAAATATTATTAGATTTTGAAATTAAAGATTGCATTTGTTCTTGCACTTTTATTGTGCTATACTCATACTTATTCACAAAAAGAAAATCCGCTAGATAAAAGCACAGGTAGAACTACCACACTTCCATCAACTACATCTCCAACCAAAATAAATGCTGATGCACCACAGTTATTTGGCTCCATTTCAGAGGCAAATGTACATTCTAAAACAACCCCTATTGAGGGAGTAATTAAAGGCAATGAATATATTGTTGGCCCGAATGATCTCTTCACACTGGGGCTATATGGATTTGTAAATCAACAAGTTCCACTTTATGTATCTTTGGAGGGTTCAGTAGTTATACCTACTGTAGGAGAAATATCCGTTGCTAATATTACTTTGAAAGAAGCTAAAGAGAAAGTGATTAAGGCAGTAAAGAAAAGATATTATTCAAGTGATGTTAGTTTTACTCTAACTCAGCCAAGAACTTTTTTAATTAAAGTTAACGGATTATCGCAGGGTATCTATGAAGTTAGTCCGGTAATGAGGGTAAGTGATTTAATGAGCCGAGTGTTCTATGATACCACTAACGTAACTAATGTCTACAATCAAAAATTTAATCAAGCTGAGTTTTTCCAAACTCAAACTTCAATGAGAAATATTCTTCTTACAAGAAAAGATGGTTCAATAATAAAGGTAGATTTATACAAATACTTTATTACAGGTGAGAATGAATACAATCCTCAGTTTTTGGAGGGTGATTTGTTGAAAATACCAATGAACCAGCTTGATAAAAATTTTATTACTATTTCCGGTGCAGTACAGTTAGGGGGGGGATACGAATATTCTCCGGGAGATGATTTGCAAACAGTTATAGGCCTTGCAAGAGGATTTGATACATATGCGGAAGAAGACAGTATAATAGTCTACAGACCATATATAAATAACAAGGGTTTTGATGTAATAGAACTTGCTTATTCTAAAGATAAAAAATATCCTATACAAAATTTTGACAGAATATTTGTAAAATACAAAACTGATTTTAGGAAAAAAGTTACAGCATTGATTTTGGGTGAAGTACAGCGTCCCGGTTATTATCCTATTTCTTTCAAAGCTACCACAGTAAAAGAATTGATTGAAATGTCAGGTGGAATAACACAAAATGCTTATCTTCCACTATGTATAATATTTAGGAAGTATGATAATGAGTATGGCGCAAAAGACTCTACAGAAATTTTTATTAATCAACGTGCAAATGATTTATTGGTGACTGATAAAGATAAACAAAATTTTGATATTGATATTAAATCCCGAAGAGGTCGAGTAATAGTCGATTTTGAGAAATTACTTATACTTAATGACTCGAGCCAAAATATTGTATTGGAAGACGGCGATATAATTTATATAAACGATGATAAAAAAGTTGTATACGTTTATGGAGCCGTAAATAGTGAGGGCTATGTTAAATATGTTGAAGGACAGGATTATGAGTATTTTATTGAAAGAGCCGGCGGTTACGGCTTAGGAGCAGACGAAGGTGATACTCGTATAATAAAATTTAATTCCCGTGGTTGGTATAAACCTGATCAAACAAAGATAGAGTCCGGTGATTTCGTGTATGTTCCCAAAAAGCAAAGGGAATCATTCAAAGATACTATGGGACTGATTGGGGTAATAGTCGGAATTGTAGGGACTATAATAACTTCTTTTATATTAATTCAAAATAGTACAAAATAGTTACTGTAAAATTCAATTTAAAAAGTGCAAAAAGAATTTTTGTTGTTTGATTATTTAGAAATTTTAAAGAAAAATTTAAAGAAAATTTCTATATTATCAATTATTGTCGGAATAATTATTACTGTTATAGTCTTTTTTGTTATGGATCCAATATTTTTATCCACTGGAACAATTAAGACTTCATTAAAATCGAATTCTTTAGGGGGGTTATTGAGTGGTGCAGGAATTCCGGACATTGGTGAATTAGGAGATTTGGCAGGAACAAGTTCAGGTGCGAAAGAAATGGCTTTGTATGAAAATATACTAACCAGCAGAAAAAATATTGATGAGGCTTTGATTAAATTTAAATTAAATGATGAATGGGAATATAAATATATGCAGGATGCAGTAAAAAATTTCAGAGAGAATGTTCTTGAGGTTAAAAAAGACAAATTAGCTGGAACAATGGAAATTGGAATTTATGATAAAAATCCTCAGAGAGCCAAAGAGATTTGTGAATTTATGATTTCTCAATTGAACCAAATAAATTCGGATTTAAATGTTCTTAATGCGAAGAACAACAGAGAATTTATTCAGACTCGTTATGAGACTGCTCAAAAAGATTTAAAGGCAGTGGAAGATAGTTTAAAGAGCTTTCAGGATAGATTTGGTATTTCTCCTGATTTACAAATAAAAGCTGCGGTTCAGGCAGAA
>JBHEKU010000010.1:0-21422 GCA_041859205.1 Ignavibacteria bacterium
TAAATCCAAACCTTCTCTAAGAAGATTTACTCCGATAAGAGCATCATATTCACCAAGACGGAGGCTACGCAGCAACGTAATTCTTTCAAGTGAATCAACTTCTGAGTGCATGTATTTTACACGAATACCTATACCGATTAAATAATCAGTGAGGTCTTCACTCATTCTTTTTGTAAGAGTAGTAACAAGTGTTCTTTCTTTTTTCGCTGCGCGTACTCTAATTTCATTTATTAAATCGTCTATCTGATTTTTAACAGGACGGACTTCTATCTGCGGGTCAAGTAATCCGGTTGGCCTGATAATCTGCTCGACTACAACACCTTCACTTTTTGTAAGCTCATAATCACCGGGTGTTGCGCTTACATAAATTGCCTGGTTGACCATTGATTCCCACTCTGAAAACATCATAGGTCGATTATCTAATGCAGAAGGAAGACGGAAACCATAATCTACAAGAGTAGTCTTTCGCATTCTGTCTCCGTTGTACATTCCTCCAATTTGAGGAATTGTAACGTGGGACTCATCGACAACGAGTAAAAAGTCCTTTGAAAAATAATCGAAGAGACATGAAGGTCTGGAGCCGGGAGGTCTGCCGTCAAGGTGACGCGAATAGTTTTCTATTCCGTTGCAGTAACCGATTTCCTGAATCATTTCTATATCGAAGTTAGTACGCTGTTCAATTCGCTGTGCTTCGATAAATTTTCCCTGCTGCTTAAAGAATTCAATCTGCTGCTCAAGCTCCTCTCGGATACCTGCAATTGAATGCTCAAGTTTATCTTTGTTAGTTACAAAATATTTGGCGGGATAGAGGACACAGCTTTCATCAACTCCGATAACTTTACCGTCTGTACGATTTATGTAGGAGATTTTTTCAATTCTGTCATCGAACATCTCAACACGTATTCCTGTTTCATCTTCATATGCTGCAATGATTTCTACTGTATCGCCGCGGACTCTGAATGTGCCCCGTTTGAAATCTATATCGTTGCGGACATAATGTATATCAATCAGATTAGATAACAATTGCTTCCGTGTAATCTTCTGACCTTTTTTCAGAACAATCATCTGTTCTGCATATTCTTCGGGAGCGCCGATACCATAGATACAGCTCACTGAAGAAATTACAATAACGTCTTTTCTTCCTTCGAGAATAGAAGCTGTTGCTCTTAGTCTTAGTCTGTCTATTTCATCGTTGATAGATAAATCTTTTTGTATGTATGTATCGGATGACGGGATATATGCTTCCGGCTGGAAGTAATCGTAGTATGATATAAAAAACTCTACCCGATTATGCGGGAAAAACTTTTTGAACTCGCCGTACAGCTGCGCAGCAAGAGTTTTATTATGCGACATGACTAAAACAGGTCTGCCAATATTCTGAATTACATTCGAGACTGAAAATGTTTTACCGGAACCTGTGACTCCAAGAAAAGTCTGATGTTTATCGCCGCGGCGTATTCCTTCTGTTAATTCTTTAATTGCCTGCGGCTGGTCACCAAGCGGTTTATATGATGATTCTAACTGGTATTTCATTAAATAAAATCTATAAAAAGTTTAAAATATTACTTACAAATAGCTGTAATTTCAAGATAATCTGCTATCTTAATAAAACCTAGTTTTTCGTAACAATGAATAGCTGATGAGTTTTCTGAGTGGACGTTTAATCCTATAACTTCAATATTTTTTAATAGTTCCTTGCACAAACATGCAGTTACTTTAGTAGCATAACCTTTTCCTCGGGAGTTTGGATGAGTTGTAATACTGCCTAGTGCAGCAACTTTATATTCAGGAGAGTAAACATGAATTCCTGCAACTGACTGAAGCTCTCCTTTTTCGCGAATTCCAAAAAACATTCCGGTCTCAAGCATTCTCTCTAAATAGCTGTTTCCGGGATATGCCTCTTCATAGAAATCAGACAATTCAGTTTTGTTTTCTATGGTGAGCGGTTCTATATTATTCGTCTCGATCAAATCAATTTTATCTTTAGTAATTAAGTCCATTTTCATGTATAATCCTTCGTTCTGTAAATTATACTTCGTCTGCAAAACTTTTTCCGCTCCCGGAGTTATATGCAGATAAATTTTATCGGGAAGAATATCTAACATTACTTCTAAAGCTTTGTTCAAATAATTCAGGTCTTCAATATTACAAAGAGCAATCACAACATTCGGATTCACTTCTTTAAAAATCATCACAACTGATTTCAATTCGTCTTCTTCGTAGTAACCATAAAAGTCAGTTTCCGGCCAGTAGAAATCATCAAGGTCGCCAAGCTGATAAATGTTCAGCGCAGTATTTTTACGACAAAAATTTTCTAAGACCTTTTTATCTTTAATTAATGTAATACTCATAGCTTTGTGATTGTAAGAAGGGATTTGAAAAACTACACTATTTCTGTTACAAGATTTATTTCTTTAAGGACGGAATTTATCTGATTCAGCTCTTCTATCTCACCGGATTTTACTACTGCTTTTCCTTTTGTGTGCGCAATTATTGCAATCTGCTCGCATTGTATTACATCGTAACCCGTTGCTTTCTGCAGCTGAGTTATAACATCATCATAAAAGTGATTTGAGTTAAACAATACAAGCCTGTGCAATTCATCAGTATCACCAAAATGAATTTCCTTTTCTAATTCCTTTATTCCCATAACGTGTACAACTATTTACTTTCTTGAAAACTGACAGATTGCCTCACAGATTTCATCCTGCCTATCGCGTGGAGCAGCGCTGCTGCCGCCAAAACCATTCATTGCAATATAAAACATAATTAATTCCGAGTCTCTTGAAACTGCATATCCGGAAAGAGTGCTCACAGAATTTATTGTACCTGTTTTTGCGTGCACATTTCCTTCAGCTTCTGTGCCTATCATGCGCTTTGAAAGTGTTCCGTCCTTTCCTGCAATTGCAAGTGAGCGGTAAAAAAAATCAAATACTTTTATATCGTCGTACATATACTTTAGCATTCGTATATATAAATCTGATGTAACTGCATTGTAGCGTGTAAGCCCTGAACCTTCAAGGATTTCAAAAGAGCTGCGTGAATTACCCATGCCTACAAGCAAATCGTTAACTGCTTCCTGTCCTTTTTCGAGGGTACCCGGAGCGCCTTTATATTTAGCTCCGATAACTTTGAACATTGTAATAGCAGAATGATTATCACTTGTCTTATTCATATAGGAAAGCACATCAAACATAGAATGAGAAACAACTGCAACTTGCGTTGCGCCTGTAGGAGTAATACCTGCTACAACAATTCCACCAAGCTGAACGTTACCTGCCTGCAGTTCGGATTGCAATAAAGATGCAGCTGAAGAAGCAGGATTGTATCCGCCTGAATTTTTATCTAAAGCAAGCCCGTTCACATATGGCCAGTATTGTTTTTTAGTATCATTCGAGTAGTAATTTGCGAGTCCGTAATATGTGTCATCTAAAAATGATTCATCATATATAATATTTCCCGTAATGGAAGTAATGTTCTTTCCTAAAATACTTTTTGCAAGATACCGGATATCATTTGAATTTAAATCAGGGTCGCCATATCCTTTTAAATATAAGTTTCCGTTTATAACTCCGTCAGTAATATTAATATCGTCGGTATAAACTATTGTTTTAAATTCATAACCGGTACCCAGATAAGCAAGGCATGCTACTGCGGTAACCAGTTTAGAAATAGATGCCGGTATCATTTTTTTTTGCGGATTGTGCGAGTACAGCACATCATATTTGTCAGCGCTTACAATCTGTACAGATACTGTACAGTTCATTGAGTTTACTATTGAGTCTATTCTTGCCTGAAAGTCTTCAAGTTTAGAAGCAGCTGTAAGATTTGTAAAAATAAAAAAAAGAAAGATAACTAAGCTAAGATTTCTTTTCATTTTTAAATTCATATATAAATTTATAAGCTTTATTAATTAAAATTATTGTTTCGGAGTGTACTAAAAAAGCAAAAGATTCTTCAAGCGTACACCATTTATAAGCAGAAATTTCCTCACCGTCAACCTGAACAACATCACTTTTTACTTCTGCTATATAATAATAAACGACTTTATGAATCAATTCTCCTTTATGTCCTGAAAACTTATATCTGTCTTCAAGTAAAATCTTATCTGAAATTAAATCTAAATCTTTTATTCCCGTTTCTTCAAAAAGCTCTCTTCTTGCTGTCTGTATTTCTGTTTCATGTATATCGGGATGACCTTTCGGAAAAGCCCAGTGTCCCCCTGCATGTCTTATCAGTAAAAAATAGATTTCATCATCTTTAAATAAGAAAACTATTATGCCTATAGATTTATCATTTATAATTTGCGCGCTCACTTCTTCTTTTTTATTTTATTCCATCTGTCATCCATCTCTTCAAGCGTAAGCGAGTGAATATCTCTTCCCTCATCTATGAAACCTTTTTCCATCTCTCTGAATCGTGAAGAAAATTTTTCAATTGTTCTTCTTAATGCATCTTCGGGATTTACATTTATAAACCTTGCATAGTTTACAATAGAAAACAAAACATCTCCAAACTCATCTTCAATATCTTCCTGTGGCTTTCCTGATTCTATGTTTTCTTTCAGTTCGTTTACCTCTTCAAGAATTTTATTGTAAACAGGTTCCTTTTCTTTCCAGTCAAATCCTATCTTTGAAGCTTTTTCCTGAATTCTGTATGCCTTGAATAATGCCGGAAGCTCTGCAGGAACTCCATCAATTACAGATTCCCTTCCCTCCTTCATCTTTAGCTTTTCCCAGTTGGTTTTTACTTGCGAGCTATCAATATCATTCTCGTTAATTTCTTTTTTGGCAAACACATGAGGATGACGGTAAATCAGTTTCGCCGTTTCGCCTTCAAGCACTTCTTTCAGAGTAAAATCGCCTGTTTCTTCTCCAAGTATAGAATGAAAAATTACCTGAAGAATCAAATCCCCAAGCTCTTTTTTTAATTCAATTTTATCGTTCTTATCTATAGCTTCAAGAACTTCGTAGCTTTCTTCAAGCAGGCATCTTCTCAACGATTGATGTGTCTGTTCTTTATCCCACGGACATTCTTTTCTCAGTCTGTAAACAACATCTACAAACTCTTTGAATTTATCCAGTGTCTCTTTATCTGTTTTACTGTAACCGGTTTCTGCCATAAGAAATAAAATAAATATTTTGAATTAGTAAGTCAGTGCCATTCTTTAATTATTTACACGTTTAATTTTAAAGTTAAAATAGTGATATTTGCTTAACCCTAAAAATACGTAATGATTGAAACCAATATAAGCTCTTTAAACGAAAGAGAAGAAAAATTCGCTTACAGAATGTCCGAAAGAATTCTGGATGAGTTCAAGGAGTTCTATGTTGAGTATTCAAAAGAAAGTGATAAAGCTGCCGTAATTATGGGAATAGAAAAATTAGATAACCTTCTTTTTCAGATTCTGAATAAAATACTTATTCCAAATCCCAGCCAGAAAGATGATTTGTTCGATACAGATATGCCGCTCTCTACATTCAGCTCTAAAATAAATTTATGCTACAGGCTTGG
Source organism: Ignavibacteria bacterium (assembly GCA_041859205.1). GTDB lineage: Bacteria > Bacteroidota > Ignavibacteria > Tepidaquicellales > Tepidaquicellaceae > JAFDZO01. The sequence continues at coordinate 5,515 of JBHEKU010000010.1, forward strand.
TATAGTTGATAATCTTACTACAAAAAGTCTGAATCTTATGAAAAAAATTAAGTCAGACATGATAAATGAAAAAGCAAATGCAAGCTTAACTGCCGGTGCTGCAGCGGATAGAGTAAGGGAACTTTTATCTAATCTGAATTATAATCAGGAGCTGATTGAATTCGTTCAGGTATTTGAAGTTGATAGCGATGACCCCGGCGTACGTTACAGATTGCTTTTAGTTTTCTTTATTACAAAACTTACCATAATAAGAGATACTATCTCTCCGCTTTATTACAAAGAACCAAAGTTCAATTTATCGTATTGATATTTTTTAATGAGTGACGAAAAAAATAATTCAATAAATTCTTCAAAAGCGCCTGAGCCTGTAGGTTTATATCCTCATGCAAGAAGGGTCGGCAATTTATTGTTTCTGTCAGGAGTTGGTCCGCGCGAAAGAGGAACAAAAAAAATTCCCGGAGTTGAGCTTGATGAAAACGGTAACATCATTTCATACGACATCGAAACTCAATGTCATTCGGTTTTCAAAAATATCAGATACATTCTTGAAGACTCCGGCTCTTCATGGGATAAACTTGTTGATGTGACGGTTTTTCTTACTAACATGAAAGACGACTTTCCAACCTACAATAAAATCTACGCTGAGTATTTTAAGGATAATCAACCCTGCAGAACTACAATTGAAATAAAATCCCTTCCAACTCCTATAGCAATCGAGCTTAAATGCATCGCAACAATAGATTAAAAAAATTCTACAACTAATTATTGAAACATTTTTGAATTTATTTCAAAGATATGTTCATCCGCTACGGTAAATACTCGTTCATTTTCCTGAGGTCTAATTTTAAATGTTCCCGTAAAATCTCCGAATGCAGGAAGTATGGCATAATCTTTTGCAAAATAAAAACACGATACCTTCGCCGATGCTCCGCCTTTGCCGTACAGCATAATTGCAGGATGAACATGCCCGCATAACACATAACCTTCATTTGATTTTTCCGGCTCGTGCTTTAGTACAAATGGTGATAAGTTATAAGGTTCATCAAAACATTTTATATTTAATTCTTCACAAGGATCACCGGCATGATAGTCATGATTTCCTCTTATCAAAATCATTTCGGTTTCTTTATTATTTTCTCTCCATTCAATTGCTGTATTTAAAACACTTGGTGTTTTTCCCATACGTGAATGAAATAAATCACCTAGAAAATAAATTCTTTCTGCTTTAGTCTTATTTATTAAAGAAGTAATTTTTTTGAAATCTTCAATTAACCCTCCTGCGGGTACGGGAATACCCTGTATTCTGAATGTCGACGTTTTTCCGAAATGTGTATCAGATATAAATAAAATTTTTTCCTTCTCCCAATAAATTGCTTTTTCGGGGAAGAGCTCTAATTTTTCATCTGCAATTGTTACAATCATATTAAATATAATTCCTTAATTAAATCTTATTGTTAATTCTCTTTATCGTATTGTTCAATTAGCTTTCTTATGCGCTCACTGAACTGCTCAGTAGACATCTTCTCTCTGAATATTTCTGCAAGCAATGGAAAGCATAATGGTGTCGGTCTCTCGGGACTTGTAATCGTTATCTTACTTTTGTGCATTCTCTTCAATGTCTGAACTAACCGTGTCTGCTCCAGTTGATTTTCCAATACTTCTCTATGAGTCTGATGCAGTAATAAATTTTCAGGATCATACTTTGTGAATATATCATAGAACAATCCCGTCGATGCCTGAATTTGTCTTACAGATTTATTGCTTCCCGGATATCCCTGAAATATTAATCCTGCAATTCTTGCAATCTGTCTGAACTGCCTTTTTGCAAGCTCAGATGTGTTCAGGCTATGATGTATATCATCTAACAAATTTTCCGGTGAAAACAATCCGTTCTTTACAGCTTCTTCTATAGGAATTTCTTCCGAACTTAACAGTTCAATTCCGTAATCACTTGAAGCCATGGAGAAAGTCATCGGCTTTATTTTTGAAATCCTGTAACCGAACAATGCATTGAGTCCTTCATTAACCAGCTTTCCTTCAAACGTATAAATAAAAACATGATATCCTTCACGAGTTTTTATTCTTTCAATCAACACTTCATTGAATGCAGGAAGAGTAGAAAGCTCATTTTGAAATTCCAGCAATGACTTCACTGCCTGCATCTCCCGCGACTTATAAATCCCATACTTTGCACTTGTAATGTTTTTTCTTATTCCTTCACTCAGCATATTCGAGAGAGGCAATCTGCCTCCACCCCACCTGGGAACAATTCCGTTTTTCCTGTTGGATTTTTTTACATAGGCTGTCATATCCTTTGCCTTAATAAACTCCAGTGACCTTCCCGAAAAAACAAATACATCACCCGGTGTTAAACGGGAAATAAAAGATTCTTCTATGCTTCCAAGTCGGCTGCCGCCCATAAACTGAACTATCATTGATGATTCGCTTACAATAGTTCCAATCGACATTCTATGTCTCTGCGCAATACGCCTGTCTTCAACTTTATAAATATCATGATCCTTAACGACTTTGTGAAATTCGGGATAGGCTCCTAGTGTTGTTCCTCCCTTTGTTACAAAATCCAATGCCCATAAAAATTCCACTTCAGTTAAATTTCTATATGAATAAGATGACTTCACTTCTTTATAAACTTTATCCAGCTCAAATCCGTCACCCAGCGCTAAAGTTACTAAATGCTGAGAGAGCAAGTCTAATGGTTTCGCTATAGGAAAGCGGGGCTCAACTTTATTTTCCATTGCGGCATCACGAACAGCTGATATTTCTATCAGCTCAAATGCATTTGTTGGTACACATGTTACTCTACTGGTTGCTCCGGGCTGGTGGCCGCTTCTTCCTGCTCTTTGCAGCAATCTAGCAACACCCTTCGGACTTCCTATTTGCAGCACTCTTTCTACGGGCGAAAAGTCAACACCTAAGTCCAACGAAGATGTACTGACAACACATTTCATTTTTCCTTCACGCAGTTCATTTTCGACGAACTCACGTACATCTTTCCCTATCGAGCCATGATGAAGAGCAATTCTTCCTGCCCAGTCAGGGCGTTCATTTAATATTGCCTGAAACCATATTTCTGTCTGTGAGCGTGTGTTTGTAAATACAATTACACTTTTCCATTTATCAATTTCTTCTACAACTTTGGGCAGCAGCTTTAATCCGATATGTCCCGCCCATGGAAACCGTTCTATTGTATCAGGTATAATCGAGTCGATTACTATTTCTTTACTCTGTATACCTTCAACTATTTTTGATTTTTTATTTTTTTTACTGCCAAGTAAAACCTGCAGCGCATCTTCTAAGTTTCCGATAGTAGCCGAAACTCCCCAAACTTTTAATTTTTTATTCCATGCTCTTAGTCTTGCCAATGCAAGCTCTGCCATTACTCCGCGCTTGGATGATAGCAATTCGTGCCATTCATCAATGACTACACATCGTACATCACTGAACATTTTTTTACTTTCTCTCTGTGATATGAGGAGCGTGAGGCTTTCGGGAGTTGTAACAAGCACATCGGGCATAGTTTTTATCTGTTTCGCCCGCTGCGAAGTGGTAGTATCACCTGTTCTTGATTCAATCGTCCAATCAATTCCCATATCTTGTATAGGCATCTTAAGAGATTTTACAATATCATTCGCAAGCGCTCTCATTGGAGTAATCCAGAGAACTTTCAGAGAAGATGTTTTCTTCTTTGATTTATCTTCCTTTAGATACTCTATGACTGCACCGAGAAAAGCAGAATAAGTTTTTCCGGTTCCAGTTGCAGAATGGATTAATCCTGAGTATCCTTGTGAATATAAATCCCAAACTTCTTCCTGAAACGGAAAAGTTTTCCATCCTTTGGAAGAAAACCAGGATTGTATTTTATCGTGACCTATATTCAATAGCATTAAATAAAAAAGGTTTCCGGAAATCCGGAAACCTTTCAGTGTAAGAAATTAAATTTTGAATTATAATTAACTGTTCAGTTCTTTTCTTCTTCGGAAAATTGAAACAACAAATCCCATAACAAGCACAACAGTCCCAATCCATAAAACATTTATGAATGGTTTTACAGAAGCTGTTATTACTAAAGTTTCCTCTGTAACGCCGTTTCCTTTATCAGGATTTCTTTTATCAACTATTGCAACTGTGGCTATTGCACCCTCAGTCACATTCATTTTTGTAAAGAAGAATTCGTAATTTTCATTTCCTGTCATACCGGCAGGAATAAATTCAGGTTCACCGTTTGTGTATTTTATTTTTGGAGAAATTGTCTCCGTAAATTTACTGTCTGTGACCTTTAAAGTTGCACCCATCATAAAGTTGCCTGACTGCATTTCTTTTCCACCCTGTTCAATACCGCCAAAATCAAAATCGATAAACTGAACTTTCATATCACCGACTTTAACTTCTTCACCTTTTTTCATTTCATGAATATCTTTTTCTGAAAATTGTGAAGGCTGTTCAAGGCCCATCGGAGAAAGATATAAATCTCTCGTCGGGAAGTTTGCAATATCAGGATTCTTCATTACTCCATTGGAGAATTCGCTGAAATACATTATCGGCTGCATTGTCATTTCTTTGCCGTCTTTTTCAACCTTTACATTGAAGTGATACTTTGTATCTGTTTTATTGTTGGGATCTTCAAAAGGTGTTGCGCCAACGTAGGTAAATGTATAACCAAGCGCCGGTACAGGTGTAGGTTTATTAAGCTCTAAAGAAATGTTTTCTTCTTTGCTGTATTTTGAAGAGCCAATTATTCCGAGAAAAACAAGTGCAAGACCCATGTGAGCAATGTATGCCCCTGCCTGGCTTCTGTTTTTTCTTACTATGTTAACTGCAATTTCTATATTAATAAAGAATGTAAATAATGCTGCAAGTGCAAATAATGCGATTAAAAAATCCTGCACTCCGACAAAAACTAAACCTACTGTAACCATTAAAGCTAATATTAAAGGAAACATTAAGCTTTTGAAAAATTGTTTTTCGGGTGTGTTCTTCCATTTTAACAATAAACTGATACCGTTTATAAATGCAATCATTATTGCAATAGGAAGATTCATTTTATTATAGAACGTTGCATCAACCGAACCTTTAGAAATAATAGGCCAGCTTGTTCCTGCAGTAATAACAAGCGCTGCAGCACATAATGTAATTGTTCCTAAGAATAGCGAAGACTCTCTGGATAATAATTTATTTGGATGAAGATTAAGAGCAATGAGTTCTTTTCTTCTGTATATCAATGTTCCAATTGCTAATAAAATAAAGAAACTAATAAATACAACCAGAGCCAGGTAAACCTCTTGTCCGGGATCAACAAATGAGTGAACAGATGAATCACCGAGAATTCCGCTTCTTGTTAAGAAGGTAGAATAAAGAACAAGAAGGAATGAAAGTATACATAGAATCAAATTCGTTTTTTTATAGCCGCCTGTTCGCTTCTGCGCTATCATTGTGTGAACCGCTGCAACTGTAACTAACCATGGAATGAATGAAGAGTTTTCAACAGGATCCCATGCCCAGTAACCGCCCCATCCTAATACACCATATGCCCAATAACCGCCCATCATAATACCAAGCCCTAAAACACCACCTGAGAATAAAAGCCATGGCATTGAGAATTTTACCCAATCATCGTATCTGTTTTTCATTAGGGTTGCAATTGCAAAACAAAATGGAACAGCCAACGAAGAAAATCCGGCGAACAATGTCGGAGGATGGATTGACATCCAGAAGTTTTGCAGTAACGGATTTAAACCTTTACCTTTTTCAGGAATGAAGCCGACTTCAACGTCTCCCGGCCATTTATCCCAGACATAAAGAAATGGTGATTTTAAAATTAATATGAATGCTAAGAATGCAATAACAAGCGCATAAATAGACATCACCTGGGGCTCAAGTCTGTCCCCTTTAGAAACATAATTTAAAAGAAATATTCCGATGACTGCCGTCATGAAAGTCCAAAGCATAAAACTACCTTCCTGCCCTGCGTAGAAAGTTGAGATTAACAAAGGCAGCTGGAGCTCGCTGTTACTGTGCTCCCATATATATGCAAACTCATAGTGATGATTCAATATGAGATACAGCAAATAGATTGAAGCGGAGATTATGCTTATAGCTGTAATGTGGAAGAATAATCTTCCGAATTTCAGATATTTTTCTTTTCCGAGATGAACCATAAAAAAGGTTACCACGGACAGTATTGACGCAAAAAATGCAGCGTATATTAGAATTTTGCCTGCCATAATGATTATAAATTTATTCCTTTCATTCCGGCTTCAGGATAACGAGTACCGGAAATGAAGGTCATTGTTGATTTCAATTTTGTGATTTCTTCCTGTGTAAGCTTTATATTTATTGCTTCTATGTTCTCAATTAAATTATTTATTTTAGTAGTTCCCGGTATAGGGAAAATATCATTGCCTTGGTTTAAAACCCATGCTAATGCAAGTTGGGAAGCTTTTATGTTCCTTTGCTTTGCCATTTCTTCGATTTCTTTTACAAGCTCAAGATTTTTATCGAAGTTCTCACCCATAAAGCGGGGATTGACTCTTCTGAAATCACCTTCTGCAAGATCTTCAAACTTTTTGATTTGCCCCGTCAAAAAACCTCGTCCAAGAGGACTGTAAGCAACAAGGGCAATTCCCAGCTCACGCATTACGGGAAGTGAATCCTGTTCAATATCAGTACTCCATATTGAATATTCACTTTGCACAGCTGTTAATGGATGAACGGCGTTAGCTTTTCTTATTGTACTGCCTGATGCTTCAGAAAGCCCGATGTAACGAACTTTGCCTTCTTTAACAAGCTCAGCCATTGCCCCGACAGTCTCTTCAATAGGAGTATTAGGGTCAACTCTATGAAGAGAATACAAATCAATGCTCTCTCTGCCTAACCTCTTTAAGCTGGCTTCGCACGCTTTCTTAACATATTCAGGTCTTCCGTTTACACCCCCTCTTGTACCGTCATCTTTTATTTCAACTCCAAATTTTGTAGATAAAACAATTTTATCCCATCTATCATGGAAAGCTTTCTGAAGAAGCTCTTCATTTTTGCCAATACCGTACATATCAGCTGTATCAATAAAATTTACTCCGTGTTCAATTGCGGCATGAAGCGTTTTTATAGATTCGTTTTCATCCGCGCTTCCATAAAACTCTGACATTCCCATAGCGCCGAGCCCTATAGGGAAAACTTCTAAATCACTTGATCCTATTTTTCTCTTATTCATTAAACAATAAAATTAATTCTTTATTTCCGGTTTTTTCTCTTCATTTCCTTTTACATCTGAACCATTTGCCTCATACTTGGACGGGCATTTTGTTAATATATCTTTTGCGTGGAAGTAACCGTCTTTCATTTTGCCTTTTACAACTACTGCTTCTGCTACTTCAAAATTATTCGGTTTTGCGCCATCGAACACTACTTTCATTTCTGTTCCGAAATCATCTTTCATATTGAATGTGAATGTATTATCTTTAACATCGAACTTCTCGCCTTTATCCTTTACCCATTGACCTTTAACTTCAACAGTTCTTTGACGGCTTTCGGCTTCTTTGAAATTTACATATTCTATCTTACTATCCATAAAAGACATAAAACCAACAACGAGGAATACTACTATAATAATTACTCCTACTATTATTCTTGCCTGTTTTGACATAATTTTTGTAATTTAATTAATTAATCTGGTTCTTCTAATTTTTGTACTTTTTTATCGAGTTTCCATAGATAGCCGAATATCCCTATCCATATAATCAATACTACTAACATCACTAATACCCTGGAGTTATCCAGTAAAAATTTTACAATTGAGTCCATTAAATAGCAATTCTCCTTAACTTTTTAATTGTTAATTTTTCTATCCTCACCCTTATATTATACATCCACACAAACAGCATTACAAATCCAATCGATGCAGTATAAAACACTATACGCATTGTTGAGTTCATTTCGTTTTTTACTACAGGGCCGCCGCCGGGGCTTTGTGCATCATCAGCAGAACCGGGATGTAAGCCCGGAAATACTCTCGGCATTATGAAAATAAAGAAAGGTACTGTCAAAAAGGCTATTATTAAATACACAGCTGAAAGCCTTGCCTTTTTTTCTTCTTCATCTATTGATGAACGCAGAATTAAATAAGCTGCGTATATTAACATCAATAATAAAATTGACATCATGCGCGGCTCATCTATTTTAAAAAATGTTCCCCAGTCTACTCTTGCCCATATAGTTCCTGTTACGTAACCGAGAACGCAGAACAGCAGACCGATTTCAGCGGCACAATGTGCTTTGATATCAAAGTCCATATTTTTTGTCATCAGATACCTGATGGAAAAAACCATAGACATTAAGAATGCAACAGCCGCAACCCAGCTCATGGGCACGTGAAAGAAAAGATTTCTTGCCCGCTCTCCAAGTCCGGGAATAAAATCAATCGGAACCATAAAGCCTGCTATACAGACTCCGCTGAGAATTACAAATACTAATACTTTATAATAAGTTTTCACTTTCTAAAAATTACTGAGGGATTGGTAATCCCATTTGATTATAAATTTCTTCAATCTTGTTTTTATTAGCTGTAGCTTCTTCGTTCTTAGGATCTAATGCTAGTACTTTTCTGTAATATTTTAATGCGGGACGGTATTTTTCTTTAGGAGGAACGTTAGCTTCAAACATCATATAGTTACCGGCAGCAAGATTTTTTTCTATAACAGCTTTTTTGCTGGCTTCAGATTTATCTTTTTCAAATTTTGCATCGGCATCTTCAGCTTCTTTTTTATACTTTGCTACGCCTTCATCTTTTCCGGATTCTGTCTGAGCATCAGTTTGCTGTTTATTCTCATTTCCTATAGGAGGATGATTCGGTGGAAGTTCGCCTGATGGCGGTATCTGCTGGTTTTGTCCGTTAGGTGAATTTTGTGTTGTTGGTGGAGTTTTTTTCTCTTCCATTTTTGCGCAGCCCGCAAATATAAATAATATAAGAATTAGTAAAGAAAAATGTTTTTTCATTATCATTATAAGTTTTTTAAATAAAATTTTTTGGATTCTTCTGCTAATCTTCCCAGATAAATTTAAACAAAATGAATGAAGTAATAGTTACAACAACTGTATAGGAAAAAAGGAATAAAAACTCTGATAATAAACGGTCTGTTTCAACCCCTCCGGCTGATAACTTTCCTGCTTCTATTAAACTTAACAGTAACGGAAGCAGTACGGGAAAAGCCAGTACGGGATACAGAGTACCTTTTGAATTTGCTTTGGAAATAATAGCGGCGATGATTGTCGAAACAGAAACCAGCCCTAAGTTTCCAAGGAAAAACGTAATTGCAAATCCGGAGTAATTTTTAATTACAATTCCGGTTGCTCCTATAAAAAAAACAAATATTACTACGTTGATTAAAAAAGATAAAGCAAAATTAAAGATCAACTTACCTGCAAGCACCTCCGGATGAGAAGTGGATAGCTTTAAAGCAACGGATGTTTCTTTTTCCTCTTCCTTAATAAAGACCCGCGAGAGCCCGCTGGAAGCAGAGAAAAATACAACAATCCAGAATAACCCCGATAAAATTTCATTATCGGTTTTTTCATCTCCTAAAGAAAACTTGATGATGGCAATTGTAACAATTACAAACATCAGGAGCGAATTGAAAGCATATCGAGTCCTTAGTTCAGACTTAAAATCTTTCCTGAATATCTCAACAGAACTTTTAAACAAAATGACCTTTTACTATAAAAATACTACTGATATTATTGAAATTAAAGCTATAAATCTCCCATAATGTACCCCAAAAATGAGTACATTATGGGGTATTTCTATTATTTTACAAACTCTTTCAGTTTTTTCTTCTTATCTGAAAGCATAGAGCTTATTAAATCATAATTATGCACGTAGATCGATGGATAAGGATTTATCTGACCATATACTTTTTTAGCCTCTGCAAGTTCGCGTTTCTGATCCTCGTTTAAGTCCATTCCCTGAGCTTTATTAATTAACACATTAAGCTCACTCTTTAAATTCACTACATCTTTTTTCCAATCAGTCATGGCTTCTTCCATACCTGCATCATGACATTTCAAACAAATCTTGTTATCCGGCTTCACAACTTTATCACCTGATACGTGACAATCGTTACATCCTACTCCGCCTGCTTTCATTATATCAGGATGATTTTTTCCTCCAAAGCTTCCATTGTATACTTGTCCCTGGAAACTGTGGCATGTTACACATTTGTCGTTTGTCTTAGCCTGTGAGTGGTGGCAGCTATTACAGCTTTCTTTGCCGATTACCAGCTCACCGTGGTTCTGCTCATTCGAGTGACATTTATTACAGGCAATTTTATTCTTTGCAATATGGTCGTTGTGAGAAAAATTCATTCCGAATTTCTTCACAGATACTTCCTGAATTCCCGAGTGGCAATTATAACATTCATTCGGCACATATTCAGTACCGGCTTTAAAATTCGGCAGACCTGCTGATGAACCAATGACAGTTAATGATTTTTTCATCAGATTATAAGCTGCTACTAAAAGCTTATCAGCAAATGCAACATTGTGAACACTCTTACCGACTTCTACAATTGAAATATTATGCTTTGCTTCTTCAAGCACTTGTTCAGCCTCAGCTTTATTTTCAGCCTTGGAATTTTTTACCTGACTTGCAACTGTGTTATAAATTGTTTTAATAGTTTTCAATCTGCTTACTGCAGCAGTTTCCCACTGTTTTACAAGTCTGTCATAACCGGCACCGTGACACTTTTCACAGGAAGAAGCCCCGGCTTTTGATGTGCTTATTTGCATTTTATCAACTTCATGGAATACGTGACAGCCTTTGCAGTTGATTCCATTCATAAACATTGCGCTCGGAGTTTTCTCTGTTGCAAATCCTCCTTCGCCTGTATAAAGTTTTACTTGTGAAGTATGGGCATTTTCATGGCAGCTGTTACAATCAGCAGGTGCAGTCGGGTCCATCTTTTGTACTGCATGCGAAATTGCCGAATGGCAGTTTGTGCATCGCATACTGTGCTGCTTTATATGAGTGTCATGGATCAAAGTTAAATCGCTGTATTTCTCCAGACGTTCAGTTTCAAAGTGACATTGGAAGCATCGTTCCTTACCTACTTCACCGTTTCCTGCAACAACATTATTGTGACAGCTCTTGCAATCAATCTTATTCTTTTCTACGAGAGTATGATTATATCTGTAGCTTGCCATCTGTTCGGGTGATTTATCTTTCCAGGAATGACATGTAGAGCAATTTGAAAGCTTATCATACTTATGATCTTTATCATCCGATTTTTTGAAGTGACAATTATAACAAGTTGTTGTAGTCACTTCAATATGGCTTCCCTGCACAATTTGTCCATGGCAGCTAGTACATTTTAGTGATTTCCCTCTCTTCTGTTCTTGAAGATGATTCTTATGGCTGAAGTTAATGCCTTTAAAACTGTAAGTGGAATCATTCAAAGCTTGTTTATCATGACATCCTGAACGTGCGCATGTATTATCCGGTATTTCCGCCCATGGTTTTCTTTTCTTATAAGACATCGAAACATAGTTCACAATCTGAACAAGCCCGTTCATTTTACCTCTTATAGTTCCTGATATGCCCGGTTCGAAGTGACACTCTACACAGTCAACTTTATTATGAGCTGAAGTTCTCCAGCTCTGATAAAATGTTTCCATGTAATGGCAGGTAGGACAAAAAGCCGGACGCGAAGTATACTCCGCAGCTGTTGACATCAGAATTAAAAACACCAGAATATAAATTCCGCTGAATAAAAGAAATCTTTTAAATCCTGTAATGTTTTTAAAAAACTTTCTTTTATTCGATGGCAGCTGTTCTTTCTGAGTTTCTTCGCTTCCGGTTTTTTCTTCAGTATCCATAAATTACAGTGTAATGGGGTTAAGTTACTTCTAAAAGAAAATAAATTATTTTGCTTTGTTATGTTTTATTTTTTCCCAATATGTAGCATAATCAAATCCTTTAAATGTTGGGCTTTCTGCATTATGGCATTGTGTACAGAACGCTTCTTTCTCTGTATGCACGATCAATCCGTTCTCAATTGATTTTTGTTTGTCCTTCATAATGGACATTGACTTATATTCTGAACCTGCGCCGTGACATGTTTCGCATTGTACACCATCCTGAATATTAAATGATTCTGAAAACAATGAAGCATCTGCCTGTACGGTATGGCATTTTAGACAAGCCGGAGTTTCTTTTGCAGCAGTTGTAAATCCTTTATCTTTAGCAATTTTATCTGCATCTGCAGATTCAAGAACTTTGTATGCACCAGCATGCTTTGAACCTTTCCAGATTTCCAGCTGATTACCTTGTGATTCTGTTTTGTGACATGCGCCTGCGCATTTTTCTGCGCCTACATACTTTGGTGTATCTGATGGCTGCTCGTAATTCATAAAGGAATATGAGATCATTCCTGAAAGGAATACGAAACAGAAAATCGCGTAAATGTAATTTCTCGTTTTCATAATTGTTTAGTTTTGTTTACTGATAAAAAATAAATTTTAAATTATTCTATAGGTGGTTCCTGAATATTAAACTCTGAATTTGTACCTTTGTTCAATTCTTTCTTTTTCTCTTCCTGCAGTTTCACTTCTGCTTTGTGAATCTCAGCTTCCTTTTCTTTTTGTTTTGCTTCCAGTTCTAACTGTTTTTTGTATTCTTCCAGCTTTTCAAGTTCAAGGGGATGCTCCTTTTCCATTTCTTCGTGGTCAAGGTATCCATAAAGCCATGCTTTATTCATAGGCACGACATCTGGATTAAAAAATATAAAATAAAAATGCCAGACAATAATAGCCAGCGTAGCAAGTATTGCTTCATAGAAATGCACTGCCGTTGCGATGTTCATTCCTGAAGTGTGTATGATGGGAAGAAATATATTCTGGAACCACAGAACCATTCCTGTTGCTCCCATGATAACTGTTCCCCATACAACAGCCCAGTACTCTGCTTTTTCTATGTAGCTGAATCTTCCAAACTTTGGTTTTTCAAGTGTCTTCGAAAAATAATATTTCATTATATGAATCACATCTGTGATATCTCTTTTTACAGGAAGCATATCTTTTAGAAAATGTCTTCCTCTGTAAGTGAAGGCAAGATAATATAAATGATAAATACCGCCGGCTACCATTAAGACAGACGCTATTCTGTGCACGACTCCGCGTAGTTCAAATGCCGAAGTGCCTATTAAAAATGTTATCCATTTTACCCAAAAGGCTTCAGGGTACTTTAACCAAAATCCGGTAATTACCAATGTAATAAACGTAGAAAGCAGCACAAAATGCTGTATGCGCTCACTGCGCGTCATCCTTAAATATTTACCTTCACCAAGTTCTACTACTACATTAGTTTTTTCCATTGTCCTCATTGTTATCAGTGTTGTCAATAGAATTATCTCTTTGAGAAATTTCTTTATTAGAATTTTCCTGTGAATTTTTTTCTTTTATCAACTCTCTTTTTATCTGCATCTTTTTTCTATAGTCTAATATATTATGAAACGTCATTGCTCCTATAGTTCCAATTATAATTAAAATGTAAAAATTTGTAATCCAGAAAAGCCAAGGTGACTCAACCTGCGGATTTACGATATGAATTTTTGTTTCAAATAAAGTTTTATCAGCCATTTTATGACACTGACCGCAAGTCTTTGTAAGGTTTGCTTTAAATGTCGACGACAAAGAATCTTCCGGGCTTCTTACATTGTGATATCCGTGACAGCTTTCACAATTCGCAGCATCACCTGAACCGCCTCTTACTGCCAGTCCATGGAAACTTTCATTAAATGTCCTGGTAATATCTTTAAGTTCATTTCTTTGAATAATTCCTGTTGATGAATGGCAATCAGAGCAAAGTTTGACAACACTTTTTGATGCAATATTTTTATCAATACCTTTATCACGTTTTGCAATCTGGTGATTTCCATGACAGTTTGTACAAGTCGGAGCGTCTTTGCTATCCTTGTCAACTGCAACCTGATGAATACTTCCTATATATTGTTCTGCCTGCTTCTTATGACAGTCAGTTGTGCCGCAAGTATTAGCTATATTCTTTTTATTTGTTTTTGCAGTGGGATCATTTGAAGGTTTCATTTCATGTGCACCGTGACAATCAGCGCATGAAGCAGAATTTGTGTTTCCGTCTTTCAACGCTACGTAGTGAACACTTAAATGATAATTGGCTGCAAGTGAATCAGAATTGTTTTTTACATCCTTTGTAAGCTTACCGCCTTTATGGCAGGTTAAGCACATATCGGATGTATTAATCTTTGAAAATTTTTCGGTCGATGCTACATTTTTAATGTTGTGTTCACCATGACAGCTTGTGCATGAAGGAGCATCTTTTATATCTCCGCTTAAATATGCTTTTCCATGGGCAGAGTTTTTGAACTTAACAACTTCATCAGCATGACACTTACCGCAAGTTTCCATCAGGTTTGCTTTCATCTTTGCACTGCCCGGGTTTTTCGGGTCATCCATTTCATGATTACCATGGCAATCTGTACACAATGCTGCTTGCTTATTGTCTTTGCCAGTTAGCATTCCGTGTACACTTGTTTTATATTCAGCTACAAACTTTGCTGAACCTTTTTCTTCTCCGGGGAACTTCTTTTCATCTAAATGGCATTTCAAACAAGCCTGAGTCTGGATATCAATCTTGCTTGAATAAATTTTGTGAACACCGTGACAATCAGTACAAACAGGAGCGTTGGTATTACCTGTTTTCATCATGGATTTATTCAGAACGTTATCAAGTTTTTCATGTGCATTTTTATGACACTGATTGCAGGTTTTTGCAACTTCAGTTCTTGAAATATCCTTTACATCATGACCTGATTTATGACAATCGCCGCACTGAACATTTTTCTGTGCATGTATATTTGTTTTGAAGACTGTTACATTCTTCTGGTTGTGACACTTTGTACAGAATTCAGTCTGATTATTCTTAATCTCTTTTACGGGACTTGAATAATGCGGATTGTGACAGCTTTCACATTTTACTTTCGCGTGAACATTGTGGTCTTCGGTTTTTAAATCACTATGGCAGGATTTACAGTCAACATCAGCTTTTTTTGTTGCGTGCGGTAAATCATCTGCTTTATAATTTACATGGCAGTCTTTACAATCAGAGCCACCATGAACACCTTTTTCGAATTTATTTTTATCAACGAATAAAGATATTTTCTTTTCCTTTATCTCCATCGTAAGATCTTTATCTTCATGGCAGCTTAAACACTCATCATTGGCCTTAGTTGAGAGAACTGAAGTACGGATATCAGTGAAAAAGATAACCCATACGATTCCCATCACGAGCAAGGAAAATAAAATCAGTTTTTTTGCAAAGTCTAAACGCATATTATAAACAGGATTAGGTTTTATTTTATTAAAACCATGGATTTTGTTTCACTAAAATTTTTTGTAATTAAAGTATAATAATAAACTCCGCTTGCAAGATTGCTTCCGTCAAAATCTATTCTGTATTCACCTTTATTCTGCTGCGTATTTACAAGTTCAGAAATAAATCTTCCGTTAGAATCATAAACCTTTAAGCTTACATTACCGGAATTCTTTATCGAATAAATTATTGTAGTTGATGGATTAAACGGATTCGGATAATTTTGATTCAGAGAATATTTATCAGGAATGATGTTTGAGTTTGGTTCTAATCCTGAAACAGTATAAACTTTAACTCTTTTATCGTTCCAGTTCCACGGACCATTTTCACCGCCTGCTGAAGCAAGCCCCAATGAAAAAATTGTATCAACAACACTCACTGATGGAGCAACATAGTTAAAAGTAAAACTTGCGGAACCGCTTGTAAAATTTTTACCTGTTGATTGCACTACTTCTCCATTCAGAAGTTTTGTACCTGATTGATTTGTTCCCAAAGT
>JBHEKU010000267.1:0-5550 GCA_041859205.1 Ignavibacteria bacterium
GAGAGAAAGTTAATACCTACAAATCTTATAATTGAACTTACCGAAGGCTATGAAGCACAGGTTCGCCCAAGAAGCGGACTTGCATTGAACCATGGAATAACTGTTTTGAATACTCCCGGCACAATTGATTCAGATTACCGCGGTGAAGTTAAAGTGCTTCTTGTAAACTTAGGCGAGAATATTTTTGAAATAAATTATGGCGACAGAATTGCCCAGCTTGTAATTGCAAAACATGAACGCGCAGTGTTTACCGAAGATGAAAATTTATCCGAAACTGAACGCGCTGCCGGCGGATACGGTAGTACCGGCGTAAAATAATAATCACATATAACTTGCCTCTTAATCTAATAACAACACCTATCGGCAATTACGCAGATATAACTCTGCGGGCTCTGCGTTATCTTAAAGAATCCGATTACATTATCGTTGAAGAATATAAAGAAGCCGTTAAGCTTCTGAAATTTTTCGGTATAAAAAAGGACCTTAAAAGAATAAACGAGCATAACGATAATAAAGATAATGAGGAGACGGAAGAAATTTTTCTCGACTTAGTTAACGGGAAAAATATTTCGCTTATCTCAGATGCAGGCACACCTGTTTTTGCTGACCCGGGCAAAACGCTTTTAAAAAAATGTATCGACTTTAATATCAAGCTTGAGTTCCTTCACGGACCGAATTCAGTGTTAGCTGCTATAGTGCTTTCGGGATTTGACATCAGCAGATTTTATTACATCGGCTTCCTCTCACCTAAAAGCGAAATAAGAAAAAAAGAGATATATGATTTAAAAAATATCAATAAAGTTTTTGCACTCCTTGAAGCGCCATACAGACTCAAACAAATACTCGGTGACTTTGCTGAAGTATTTCCAACTACACAAATTTTTATAGGCTTCGATTTAACAATGCCCGGAGAAAAACATTTCAGAGGCATTGCAAAAGAAATTTTGAATCAGATTGGTGAAGAAAATTTAAAGGGAGAGTTTGTGATAGTGGTTGATGGGAAGGTGCATAAGAATACTTCTAATTCTGAATTATGAATAAGATTTTTGAAAATATCGATAATATTCGAGATTTAATTAATCATCCGTGGAAGCAAAATATTCTAATCCAAGATAAAATAATTTGGAATAAATTATGCTCTTCTCTAGATGCCATAGAAGATGCACAACACTCTATTAATTTTTATGATGATTTAAAAGATTTTAATGCACACGAAGGAGGGTATCTATACATTTACGGACTCCTTCAATCAATATATGTACAGCAAGATGCTATAAAGTCCTTAAAGTTTTCATTATTTAACATCGAAATAAATTTTAAAATAGATTATCCTGACTTATATTATATTAGAGAAATTAGGAATAAAACTATAGGACATCCAACTTCACGCCACAAAGACAAATCATTTCATTTTATCATTCAAAATTCAATTGGGAAACATAGTATTGAACTCTGGAATTATTACTCGAATAACACCGATGATCATGAGTTTATCAATATTAGTGAATGCATTAATATTCAAAGTGACAACATAAGCAAAATTTTAGAAGAGATAATCTCTAACTTAGAACAAGAATTCAAAAGGCATAAAAATAAATTTAATTCAAATTGTTTATTTGATATATTTCCTGAAAATCTTAGCTTCTATTTAGAAAAATTATTTGAGGGGGATAAAGATCCGCGATATAAAATTCATCTGAACGTATTGTTCGAAATCTATGAAAAAATTAAAATAGGAATTAAGGCAAGATATGAAGGTTCTATTGCACAAGATCGAATGTCAAATTTAGATTACATTTTTAAAAGATTAAATAATCCATTATTAAGCTCATTGGATGACGAATTTCATGAGAACTATAATTTGGTGATAGCTTTAGAAAATCAGCTTCTTGATTTTAAAGAAATTATTATTGAAATTGACATAGAGTTTGGAGCAAAATCAGAAAGACTAGTAAAAGAATTAGAAAAAAGAAAAACTAGAATGTCTGCTGTTGATAAGGATGTTAATATAAAAATAATTCTTCCTGAAAAAGAATATAATTCAGATGCTTTTTTATCAAGCAATGAACCGAACAAAGAACCTGAAACTGATTTATGATAACAATCCTTACACAAAACTCACACGGATGTCATCCGGTTGATTTCAAAGATTTCAACTCATGGGATGTTACTGCAGAAAAAGAATTCGTATGGATAGATATGTGGCAGCCTAAGGAAGAGGAATCAATGAAAATCCTGAAAGATATTTTCAACTTCCATCCACTTGCCATAGAAGACTGTCTGAAGTATCTGAATAGAAAAGAAGATGTTCACCTGCCCAAAATTGATGATTACGAATATTACTTATTTTTAGTATTCAACGGTATATCTGTTTCAGACGATTACACTCATTACAAACAGTTTTCATTAAGCTGTTTCATCGGGCATAATTTTATTATCACAGTTCATAACGAAACGGAGAAGAATTTTATTCTTGCCAGCGTTAACCAGCAGCTGCGAGAAGCTATCCTGAAAAAAGGTCCTGACTACGCTCTTCATATTATTCTTGATTCACTTGTTGACAGATATTATCCAGTTCTGGATTATATAGAAGAAGAAATTGACAGAGTAGAAGATTTTGTATTTAAGATGCAGTCATCAAATACGACACTTCAGAAAATCCTGAACATGAAAAAGCAGCTGATAAAAATAAGAAGGATTGCAAGTTATCAGAAAGAAATTTTATTCAAACTTTACAGAGGCGAATATGATTTAATCTCTTCTGAAGAATCTATGTATTACAGAAATGTTTACGACCACTTAGTAAGAATTGTAGATAGCGCAGAATCTTACCGCGATGTTGTAACAAGTATGCTTGACTCATATCTCTCCATAGTGAATAACAATATGAATAACATTATGAAGAGACTTACAATTATTGCGACTATAATTTTACCTCTGAATCTGATAACAGGAATTTATGGAATGAACTTCGACTATATGCCTTTCCTTCACAGCGAAACAGGATTTTTTTCAAGCATAGGAGTAATGGTAGTAATAATAGTTACAATGCTTGTAATTTTTAAACGAGCCGGATGGATAACCCTGAGTGAGTTTAATGCTGCGAAGTTAACAAAGAAAAAAAATATTGAGGATTAGATTCCTAAAAGGAGTGTTTTTCTTCCCCCTATCCCGCTAGAGCGGGACTTGATAATTGTTAGCTTTCAAAGGATGGGGACTTGTAATCAACATATACTGAAACATAGTTTTCAGAATGAATATCCTAAACCAATATCTATATTTATAAAATCAAAAAAAGAATTACTTCTCGGGCTCTTATCAGAAGTAAAATAAAATCCTGCTCTCCCCATAAACTGAATTCCGATTTCAGTTAAGTCAATGTATCCGACGTTCACAGAAAAGAATTTATCAGTCTTATTATAGGTATTGAAGTTGGTGTTTATCGGACGGTAATAACGGACTGTGTAAATAAAACTGATAAACACAGGAATGTCATCTCTGATATGTACACTTGCGCCGATGCTTGCCATGTTGTCAGGATCAGTAAGAGACCATCCTACTCCCAGAATGTAACCATAAGAAGCTTCAACTGAAAAATTTTGGTGGAACTGTACTATGCCGCCAAGTCTTTCACCATTCGTTATCCCAAGCCCGATATATGGATACAATCTGGGATAATGTTTGTTTAACTCTCTTTGCTCAGGTTTAATTTTTTGTTTAGCAATAGATGAATCCTGTGCAAAAATGTGATTTGAAATAAATATGAATAGAATGACAAGAATTATTTTCAATAAATTACTTCATTAATTTCTTAATAATACAGCTTAAATAGTATTTTAGAAAGTCTTTAATTATAAAAATTTATTAAGTATAATATGTTAAAAAATAATTCATATGTCACTAGGAACATTCGATTCATTTGACGCCAAAAGACAGTACCTCAAAATAAGAGATATAGGAAGTGATATAAATTCCCAAAAAGCTGCTGTCAAGAGTTATATGAATGAAACTTTAAATCAACAAATTCGTTCAGCAGATGCTCTTGTTGCAAGCAAAGAACTAATTGAGGAACTTGTGGGACAATCACATTCCCAAAATGAACAATTAAGAAATATTGGTTTTGCATTAGATGATATTAACAGTGGAATTGAAGGACTTCAAAGTACATTAGAGTATGGAATATCTGAAATAGTTTGGAACCTTGAATTGAATACTGAAGAACTTAGGGGAATTAACAAAAAATTGGCGTCCCCTCTTGATAATCAAGCAAATGAACATAAAAAAAGAGGTGAAAAATTTTTTTCAGGTGGATTGTATGAGGAAGCATTAGAAAGTTTTCTCGAAGCTGAAAAATTTAACAAATATGATTTTACAACTCATATTAGTTTGGGAATTTTATATCTATTTCATTTTGATAATAAAGAAAAAGCTGAAGCACATTTTGAAAAAGCTGCTAGATATTCCGAATTGGATTCAAAATATTTGTGTTCATTTTCATTATTACATTTAGCTAAAATAAAATTTGATAAGGATGAAATAGAGAATGCTGAAAAAATATCCTCAAAAGCTATTTCCCTTTCACCTGATTATCTTGACGCATATTATTTAAATGCTAGATATAATTTTTTTTTGAGAAATTATGATGAAGCTTTAAAAAAAATTGAATATTGTATTATTGAGGATCATAAATATGCTCTAAAAATTTTACAAGATTTTGATAACAATGAAAAAATATTGAATTTATTAAATAAATTATTTCAAAAAATACAGTTAGAAAATAAAGCGCGCTTAAAGAATCTTGAAAAATCAATTGTATTATTTTCAGATCTATTATCACACGTTAAAAAACTAAATTTAAAAGATGAATTTATAAATAGACCTCAAAATTATTTAAAAGATTTATTAAAACGCCATTCTCGTAATAGTTATTTAGATGAAAGAATTATTAAAATCAGATTAGATTCTTTTCCACAGTATATTCAAAAAAGATATAAAGAAATTGAAAAATTTTTAGAACCACATTTCTATGAACTTAAAAAAGAAGAAACTTTAGAAACTAAAAATTATGAACAAGAAATGGAGTATGCAAAAAATCGAGCCACCTCTGAGAAAAGCGAGAATGATAGAATTATAATTATTATTTCTATTTTAGTAATAGCAACTATAGATATTTTAATATTGTTTAGTGGAGAAATAAATTTTTTCCCAAAATGTCTTAGTATTATAGGAAGTATTTTTTTGTTTGCATTTATAATAAAAGTTCTAGAACCATCTACAAATACACCCCAACCTTTCGTAGATAATTTAAAGTTAAAAAAAATCAGAATGAAGCTAGAGCAAATTTCTGATTTGCGGAATGAACTCTATAAATTAAGAGGATGATTGACGACAAGCAATTTAAAAAATTTAAAAACTAACTTTAAACACTTTAAACGCAGTATTTTCACTATGAAACTGCATTGATAAAATTCTGCATTTTGAGTAACTTATAGAGTGAAAGTAAGCTATAAGTCCTCAGGCGTAAACATCTCCGAAGCAGATAAATTTGTA
>JBHEKU010000095.1:0-3040 GCA_041859205.1 Ignavibacteria bacterium
AAAGAGATATTTGATAAAGCAGGAATAAAATATGAAATATTGGGGGACATGGAAATTTTTAAAGATATGTAAACATTTATGGTAAATCTAAAAGAATTACAAAAAGAAGTAATGCGAAATAAGATAGAAAAAGGTTTTAATACTACCGATGTTTCATTTGAATTCTGTCGTGCGCATGAAGAACTTTCTGAGGCATTTTCTAAATGGAATAGGAATCAATCTGGCGTAGCTGAAGAATTTGCTGATGTCACTATATTTATTCTTGGTATGTGTGAACAAATGGGATTTGATTTAGAAAAAGAACTTTTAAGAAAAATAGAGATAAATAAAAATAGAAAATATATAAAAACAAAATCCCCAGACGGCAAAGATGTTTTTATTCGAGTTAAAACAGACATCGATCCATAAAAAATCCGCTTTAACTAAGCGGATTTTTTATATTCTACAAATGAGTAGGGAATGGGAGCATCTAAGTGGTCTTCTCTATAAGTTTCTTGCCAGATTGATTTATCTATATTTGGGAATTTTGTATCTCCGTCATATTCTTTATGTACTTCGGTAATGTATAATTTATTTGCTTTATTAATTGCTTGACGATAAATTTCACCTCCACCTATTATAAATACTTCTATTTCGTTTTGATTTTCTTCAAATTCCTTACCTTGCTCGAGACTTGCCACACGAAGGGCTTCATCAAATGAACCGACTATATCTATGCCGGTTTTGAAATAATTTAAATCTCTTGTTATGACAATGTTTTTTCTATTTGGGAGTGGTTTACCAATACTCTCGAAAGTTTTTCTTCCCATTATGATTGTATGGCCATTTGTCTTTTCTTTAAAATGTTTTAGATCCTCAGGGATATTCCAAAGAAGCGTATTTCCACCACCAATTATTCCATTTTCTGCCACCGCAGCAATTATAGATATGATCATAGGTTATTATATTTCCTATATAATAATATATCATATCCATCATTTACATAATCGTTAGATTCAATTCCAAGTTCATTCATTAAACCATAAAGTTCCCGTTGTATTTCATTCGCTTTTTCTGATTCACCAAATTTTTCAAGCTCAATAAAAGACCCTAAATCTTTAACATCGTCTAGGCATATTTCAATATCTTTTATTTTAGCTGTGGTTCTATTTTTCTCTATGGTTATAAATTCATAATATCCCATCTCTAGTATCATTTTTGTTAAAGAATTAATATCTTTTTCTTGTATTTCAATCTCATATTCTTTACAATCAAACTGACTTGTTACATCTTGTTTCAAAGTAAATATTATTTTTCTCATATCTTGTTTTTCTTGTATTCGTATCCTGAGATAATTTCTTCCCATTATATGACCTTCTTCAATAGTTTTTCTATCATTAGGCCAAAATGCAATATCTTTTTGATATTTTGTGTCTAAAATTTCTATTCCCATATTTTCTAATCTTTTTAAGACATTGTCTTTATTATTTAGTTTTGCTTTTACTTCGATTTCATTCATATTACCTAAATTTTATTTTAGTTTGTTTTGATAATTCTTGATTTTCTTTTTCGTATTTTTCTAAATCAAAATCATAGGGTAGTTTTCTGACAAGTTCTTCAAACACACTTGCGTTTAATTTATCGCCTTCTTTAAAATTAATAAAGAAATCTTTATTCTTTAACTCTAATTCTATTAAAGACATATTTTCGCTATTTTCATATTTTTCTTTAAAATATTCAATGGCAGGTTTAATTTCATTTGTATAATTCTCTTGTTTTTTCTGCCTGGCTTGTTCTGAGTCAAGTTCCTCCCTGTATTTTTCTGGAATCTTTTGCCTTTCCTTCATACCATGAACAGAACCCTCAACGTCTTTGAATGACAAGGCAACTAAACTAAGTTTTGCATTGGGATAATACTTATTTCTTAACTCTTCTGATAATAAATCCATATCATCTTTAGTTCTAGGAAATCCTTCAATGATAATACAGTTTGCATTTTTATCTACTTCACTCAAATAATGACTCATTAATTGTTCTATTTCGTCTTTACTTAAAAGAATTTTATTTTCAGTTTTATTTATAAATGAATTAGCAGGTTCTATGCCAGCTTTTTGGTCAGCACGAACTTTATCTCCCAAATGTATTATAAATGGATTTACATGATTATTAGATTTTAAATAACGCACTAATTGGTCAGATATCCAAGTCTTACCTGTCGCAGCTTCTCCAGTAAAAAATATTACGTTATTTATTTTGTCATTCATTTTATATTGCGATTTCAAAAGGTATCTTATCAAAACTTTGATAATCCATAATCTTTGTATCTTCTGCTTTCCAATCGAATATTGATTTCCAATTTGACGTTTCTATATGGCAGAGAGGGTACTTCTCCACATCTCTTAATAGTTGTTCTTTTGCGCCATCAATATGATTCTCAAATAGATGTACATCAGCAAGGAACCCTACAAGCTTCCCTTCTTGTAACCCCACTTCTTTTGCTATCAAGTGAAGTAATAGAGCATAGCTTGCAATATTAAATGGGAGTCCGAGCATTGTATCCACTGAGCGCTGATTCCAAAGCAAGTTCACTTTCCCATTTATTGTCGTTACTTGAAAGGAATAATGACATGGTGGTAATCCCATTTCTGATAATTGTATTGGGTTCCATGCACTCACTATCATTCTTCGATCACGTGGATTTGTTTTTAATGTTTCAATGAGTTTTTTAAGTTGATCGACGCCTTGCCCAGTGTAATCTGTATCATAACTTTCATATTTTGCATTAAAATGTCTCCATTGGAATCCATATATAGGACCTAGATCTCTTTCATCAAGCATTCTTTTTTTAGATTCAGCGTCATGTCCATAAGGTGCTTTTTTAGGACTAGCCCATTCGTCCCAAATATGATTATTTTTATTTAGTAGCCATTGTTTATCTGTAATACCATTTATAAAAAATTCTAACTCTGTCGATATTAAACGGAAAGGCATTTTTTTTGTTGTGAGAAGAGGGAAGCCATTTGCCATATCATGTTCAAATATTGCACCAGCCATAGTGTAT
>JBHEKU010000130.1:0-31383 GCA_041859205.1 Ignavibacteria bacterium
CGCCGTAGTCT
Organism: Ignavibacteria bacterium; assembly: GCA_041859205.1. Lineage (GTDB taxonomy): Bacteria > Bacteroidota > Ignavibacteria > Tepidaquicellales > Tepidaquicellaceae > JAFDZO01. Next base: position 12 of record JBHEKU010000130.1, read on the forward strand.
TCAAGTCTTCCGGTTTGGCTCCAAAGCTCGTTAGGGGAGAGGGCAGGAAGATAAAATTCCTGACCGCCGATGGCATTCATTTCCTCACGGATGACTTTTTCCACTTTTTTGAAAACTCTTAGTCCGAACGGCAGATAAGAATACACGCCTGATGTAAGCTGGCGAATCATTCCGGAGCGAATCATTAATTTATGTGAAGCAACAACTGCATCAGCAGGCTCTTCTTTTATAGTCGGTAAAAAAAACTGTGTTAATCGCATTGAATTATTTTGATAAGTTTTCAAAATAACTTTATATATTTGGTAATTCAATTCAGAAATGTATCGAGGCAATGAAATTTAACCACAGAGGGCACAGATTTTAACACAGAGGACACAGAGAAAATTTTAAAAATTAAATTATCTGTTTTTTTCTTTCACTTTTTTTCCCCTCTCTGTGTTCTCTGTGATTCTCTCTGTGTACTCTGTGGTTAAGTCCAAAGTTGTAGCTCACTAAACCTACAACTTGCCACACTTAATACTGCGTTGTAAAAAAAATATATTTTGTTTATTGTGATAAAAATTAATTCACCACATATATGAGCTCTGCGCATTTACACATTTTGCTGAACCATTTCCCCGTAATCGGTACAGCCTTAGCAGCATTTGTTCTTTTCTATGGCTTCTTTAAAAGAAGCGATGAAATAAAAAAACTCAGTTTAATTTTATTGGTTATAACATCCTTAGTTACCATTCCTGTTTACCTTACAGGTGAGAATGCCGAAGGAAGTGTAGTCAGCATTGAAGGCGTGAACGAAGATTTCATCGAGCCTCACGAAGATTTTGCTTTCAAAGCATTCATTGCTTCAGATATAGTAGGAGCACTTGCGCTCGTTGTTTTATTCATGTACAGAAAACCGAAGCATCTTCCTATGGGAGTTGCAGCATTATTTTTTGCTCTTATGCTTGCGCTTAACGGTATGATGGCATGGACTGCTCATCTTGGAGGACTTATTAATCACACTGAAATAATGGGAGAGTCTCCTTTGAAGAAACCGAATCCGTAAATTCTGAAATTATATATTTCCTTTAATTGGTCTTATTGTAATATCTTCTATTACAACTTTTTTAGGCTGGTCAAAAATACTCACAACAATTTGCGCGACTTCATTTGGAGTCATCATTTTGCTTGCATGCTTTTGTCTCGTCTTACTGTCCCACATTGCAGTTTCTGTCGGACCGGGAAGCACGTTAGTAACTTTTATATTAAGGTGACGGACTTCTTCACGAAGTGAATTTGACATAGCAAGCAATCCCGCTTTTGATGCGGCGTAAGCAGAGCTGTTCTCAAATACATGTGTAGCTGCGATAGATAAAATATTTATTATGTGTCCTCTTTTGTTTTTCACCATCTGAGGAAGCGTGTATTTCATCGCAAGAAATGAACCGCGCAGATTTGTATTGATGATTGAATCGAAGTCGAATGATTTTGTTTCGAGAAAAGATTTGAATGATGTAACACCAGCATTGTTTACCAGGCAGTCTATCCTTCCGTATTTTTCCCTTATTCTTTTTGCAGTACCTATTATGCTGCGCTCGGAGAGCATATTGCATACGAATGCAGTTGCTTCACGTCCGGCGTATTTTATCTCGCTTGCTATTGCTACAAGGCGGGATTTTCTTCTTCCTGTCACAACTACGATATGCCCGGCTTTGGAAAATTCATTTGCAATTTCTCTTCCAATTCCGGTTGATGCTCCTGTAACCCAGATAACTTTTTGCACTGCAAAAATTTAATTGCAAAAATTAATTTATAATACAAAAATAGTTTATCGGTTATCAATTAGCAATTTGTTTACAGCGAACTACAAATTATTTTATGTTTGGTTATAAAAATAAAAATGCTCCGGTAAATTAATAACGGAGCATTTCGTATTATTAAATGATATGTAAGTTTTATCCTTTATATTCTCCCCACACACTTCTCAGCGCATTGGAGATTTCACCTATTGTAGCATAACTTTCAATCGCTTCAAGAAAATAGGGAAGCAGATTTTCACTCGTCATCGCTTTTTGCTTTATCAATTCAAGCTGAGCTTTGACTTTATCATTATCTCTTTCAGCTTTAAGCTTGTTAATCTTTTCAGTCTGAATAATTCTTACTTCATCGGAAATTTTGTTAACGGTATGTATCGGTTCGTTCTCAGTGGTAAATTTATTAACGCCGACAATAATATTTTCACCTTTTTCTAGTCCTATTTGAAAATTGTATGAGTTGTTCTCAATTTCGCTTTTCTGGTACCTGACTTCTATTGCCTTCGTAGCGCCGCCCATTTCTTCAATCTTGTCAATATATTCCCATGCTTTCTGCTCAATTTCATTTGTAAGATGTTCAACTATATATGAGCCGCCCATAGGGTCAACAGTATCTGCAACTCCGCTTTCATAAGCAATTATCTGCTGCGTTCTCAAAGCCGTCTGTACTGCTTCTTCAGTCGGAAGTGAAAGAGCCTCATCTTTGCCGTTTGTATGCAATGACTGGCATCCGCCCATTACGGCAGCAAGCGCCTGCATTGTAACTCTTATTATATTGTTGTCAATTTGTTTATCCGATAAAGTCGAGCCGCCTGTCTGCGCATGGAAGCGAAGCTTCATACTGTTCTCATCTTTTGCGTTGAATTTTTCTTTCATTATCTTCGCCCAGATTTTTCTTGCTGCTCTGAACTTCGCAACTTCCTCAAGAAAATTATTATGAGCATTAAAGAAAAATGATAGTCGCTTTGCAAATTTATCTACATCAAGTCCCGAGCTTATTGCCTGCCTTACATATTCAATACCATCTGATAAAGTAAAAGCAACTTCCTGCACGGCATTTGAGCCCGCTTCTCTTATGTGATAGCCTGATATTGAAATTGTATTCCATGAAGGTAAATTATCACTGCACCATGAAAAAATATCGGTGATAAGTCTCATCGATTCCTTGGGCGGATAAATATAAGTTCCTCTGGCAATGTATTCCTTCAACACATCATTTTGTATCGTGCCTGATATTTTTTTTAAGTCAGCATTTTGCTTCTTCGCTATTGCAACGTACATCAGTAATAATAACGATGCTGTTGCATTGATAGTCATAGATGTTGTTACATCAGCGAGCTTTATTCCATCAAAGAGAGTTTCCATATCTTTTAACGAATCTATTGCAACGCCGACTTTGCCGACCTCGCCTTCAGACATTTTATCGTCTGAATCATATCCGATTTGCGTAGGCAAATCAAAAGCTACAGAAAGACCTGATGAGCCGTTTGCTATTAAATATTTATATCTTTGATTTGATTCTTCTGCTGTTCCGAAGCCTGCGTACTGACGCATGGTCCAGAATTTTGAACGGTACATTGACTGGTGTACTCCGCGAGTGTAATCGAATGTGCCGGGATTTGCCTGCTGTTCTGCAGTAGTGAGATATTCGGGGAAAACAATTCCCGAATCGGTTTTGAATTCTTCTTTGCGATTAGCCATCTTCTCAGGTTTAAAGTTTCGAATTACTTTTACAAATTAACTTTTGAAAATCACTTTTCTTTTTACTTTAAGTCCACGCCCGATTTTAAAAACTTATAATGTTTTTTTGATTGTATTGTATAAAACTCATTTGGATTCATTGCAACTATTTCCCATGTATTCTTATCCCAGAAGCTTGGCTTCTCTTTCAGTTCGATTGTATATGTCGAATCGTTTATTGTTTTGACTGTATATTCTGTTTTGTGAGTTGCTACTCCTAATGAGTCATCCCATTTCAGATATAAATATTTTTCATCGAAGCCTGCCATTTGTTTTTCAGGTCCGTTTGTATATACGAATACCTTATCTACTAAGTTAAGTTTTTTATCGTTGCAAGACATAAGCGCGAATGATGTTATAAATAATAAGATTAATAAATATTTCATAAAAATTGTTTTGAATTTAAAATTTACATTACTATACCGCCGTCAACGCAAATTGTCTGCCCGGTGATATAAGAAGCATCATCTGATGCTAAAAATTTTACTACGTTTGCTACTTCGTTAGTGCTTGCAAATCTTTTCATAGGGATACTTGCAAGATAATTTTTCTTTACATCTTCGCTTAGCTTATCTGTCATTTCAGTTTCTATAAATCCCGGAGCGATTGCATTCACATTTATATTCCGTGATGCAAGCTCTTTTGCAACTGCTTTTGTGAAGCCTATAACACCTGCTTTTGAAGCAGAGTAATTTGCCTGTCCTGCATTTCCCATTACCCCTGATATAGATGTTATGTTTACAATTTTGCCTGACTTCTTTCCCATCATAGGGCGTGAAACGGCTTTTGTAAAATTGAAAACGCCTTTTAAATTTGTATCGATAACTGCATCCCAGTCTTCTTCTGACATTCTCATAAGCAATCCGTCCTTGGTAATTCCTGCATTGTTCACAAGTACATCTATCTTGCCAAACTCTTTTACTATTGCATCAACTAACTCTGCAACTGCTTTTATATCTGCAACATCGCATTTATGATGTTTGATATTCTTCGAGTTGAAGTACTCTTCATCTATTGCATTTTTATATGTAACAACTACAGTTGCGCCGTCATTAAGGAATGACTCAGCAATTGATTTACCGATTCCTCTTGAACCGCCTGTTACTACTACTACTTTATCCTTAAAATCCATGGAAATTCATTATTTTGTTTCAGGTAATTTTATTGTGAATTTAGCTGAGTAATTTTGTTTATAATGCTCATCCAGCGAATTATATAATTCCTCACCAAGTACGTATTTAATTTCTTCTCTTGTTCCGTCAAACGTTGTCTGTGTAAAATTATGCTCTTTATCTATTCCGCAATAAGCTAAGTCCTGCGAATGTTCATCATCATAGGTTAAAATATGATTCACAACGGCAACCGGATACATTATGCAATACGTAGGTTTGATTGCCCACTTATGCATTCCGTTTGCGACGGCAGCAACCTGCAATGAGCAGTATTGATTCTCATCATTGAATACACATTTCTCTACTCCTTTAGAGTCAGTATAAACATTTGAACCTGCAGCATAGCCGGAAGGGAAGTCTTCATCTTCAACTACTTCATCGTCAAACCATTGTGATTCATCTTTTATCTGGTCTGCACTCATCACTCCCTTTATCATATCTTTATGGGCAAGAATAACTTCAGGAAAATTTTTATCCATGTAAACACCTGACTTGCAGCACTCGCCAAAACAAATCTTCATATCGCATCCGGCAACAAATCCCTGTGTAAAAATTGCAGTGTTTACTTTCTGTCCGTTGAATTCAATTATTTCTTCAGTATTTTTTAATCCTGTAGGATACGGATTCTCTTCCTCTTCTTCATGGTGATGAGGCTCGGTTATTTCACCAATTTTTCCTGTTTCTTCTGACATATTAAAATTAAAGTTGTTCTATATCTTCTGCAGTTGAAATGTTAAAACACTCAACCTGCGGATTTATTTTTTTAACTAGTCCTGTAAGAACTTTGCCTGAACCTATCTCATAAAACTTTGATGCTCCCGCATGTATCATGTTTCTTACGCAATATTCCCATTTAACTGTTGAAGTTAACTGACGGTACAAAGCGTTCTTCAATAAATCTTTATTCTCAATTGGTTCAGCTTCAACGTTACAGAATACAGGAATTTTTGAATTATGAAATTCAGTTGCATTGATTGCTATTCTTAGCTCGCCTGCAGATGTTGCCATTAAATTTGAATGAAATGCTCCGCTTACTTCAAGCTGTTTTGCCATTCTTGCCCCATACTCTTCCTTTGCAATTTTTATTGCTCGATGCACTGCTTCTATTTCACCTGATATGACTATTTGTCCGGGAGAATTATAATTTGCAGGCTGCAGAATTTTTCCTTCGCTTGCTTTCTCACAAATTTCAACTACTTTTATTTCATCAAGACCAATAATAGCTGCCATTGTTCCGGGCTGTTGAATTCCGGAATTTTTCATAAGTTCGCCTCTTTTCTTCACAAGTCTTAATCCGTCTTCAAATGAAAAAGATTCCGCATAAGCATTCGCAGTATACTCACCAAGCGAGTGGCCGGCCGTAACATCTGCTTTTAACTTATCACCTATTAATCTTGTAAGAATATATGAGTGTATGTAAAGTGCGGGTTGTGTGATATGAGTTTCTTTTAATACATCTGCGGGACCTTCAAAACACAAGCCGGAGATGTGAAAGCCCATAATCTCATCAGCTTTATTGTACAACTCTCTTGCTATATCGTACTTTTCAAAAATGTCTTTTCCCATTCCAACTGCCTGCGAGCCCTGCCCCGGAAAAATAAAAGCTATTTTACTCAATGTGTATTAAAATTAATTAAAAAATATTTACGTGTTGTTAAAGTTAGTCATTATGCAAAAGACATTCAATTTAAGATGCTTTCCTAAGTAAGCGGATAAATCTTCTTTTTTAAAATAAATAGTCGTAAATTCATTATCTAAACACCAATCGGAATTTTTTAAATCAAAAAAACTAAATGAAATGAAACATACCATTTCTCATTTCAGGATAGTCCTTTTTGCTTTAGTATTCATGGCGTCCTCTTCTTCAACATTTTCTCAAATCAGCTCGCCCGGAACACCTCTAAGCTTTACAAGGAATCTTGAATCAGATATTCAGCAGTCAATAATGCCCGGCTTCGACTTGGACGAAGTAAAAAGGCAGGATAAGATCGAATCTCAAATGAAAGACATTCCTTTCAGATTCGGATATGATTATACAACAAACATCGGCTTTACAAATGCAGGCACTTGGAGCACTTTATCTGACGGAAGCAAAGTGTGGAGAGTATCAATTACATCTGCTGGAGCTTTCGGAATAAATCTTATATATAATAAGTTCTACATGCCCAAAGGTTGTAAATTTTATGTTTACAGCACAGATAGAACAATGGTCTTAGGAGCTTTCACGGAAGATAACAACATACCTGAAAAAATGTTTGCTACTGCCCCTGTAAAAGGGGAAACAATAATACTTGAGTATAATCAACCTGCTTGGGTAAAAGAAACGGCTGAACTAAATGTTTCCGCTGTTATTCATGAATACAAAAATATTTTCGGATTTATGCCATCACTTACTGATGACTTCGGAACATCAGGACCATGTGAAGTAAATGTTAACTGTCCTCTTGGCGATCCGTGGAAAAAGCAGTCACGCTCAGTTGCAATGATTTTGTTGGCTAATGGAACAAGAAATTGCTCGGGATCATTATTGAACAATACAAGAAATGATGGTACTCCTTTTTATATGACAGCAAATCACTGTCTTTCAGGCTCTACCACTACATGGATTTTTATGTTTAAATATGAAAGTCCGAATTGTACAAATATTGACGGTCCAACAAATTTTACAATCACAGGCGCAACATTGCTAGCAAATAATGCAGCATCTGATTTTGCCTTGATGAAACTTTCAAGCAAGCCGCCTCCATCTTATAATGTGTATTACAATGGATGGAACAGAGCAGATGTCGGCGCAACTTCAGGCGCAGGAATTCATCACCCTGACGGTGATATTAAAAAAATATCTTTCAGCTTAGTTCCCTATACAAGCGATACCTGGAGCGGAACTCCTGCTAACTCACACTGGAAAGTTAACTGGTCAGCTATTAACGGAAACACAGCAGTTACAGAAGGCGGTTCATCAGGTTCACCACAGTATGATCAAAACCAAAGATTTATAGGTCAGCTTCACGGAGGACCATCTGCCTGCGGAGCTTCACAGCTTTGGGATTTTTATGGTAAATTCTCTATGTCATGGGATTACGGTACAACACCTTCAACTAGGGTAAAAGACTGGCTCGATTCAGCTAACACAGGTGTAACAGTACTCAATGGTTATGACCCGTTTGCAAATCCTTTAGGTCCTTTCAATTTACAAACTCCTGTAGCAAGCGCAAGAATAGTTACCGTTCCAGGTTCGACAACTCCTGTAACAATTACTTGGGATACAGCAACATCAAGCGCTACATACAAATTTTTCTTCGGCAATGTTGCAACACCTAGAAGAGTAAGTATTTCTTCAGGTACAAATAGCATTACTACTACATTAGGAGCACTGGATATTTTATTGGCTAATGCGGGTTTTACAAATAATAATACAGCTTCCGATTCACTTGCAGGACAATGGGATATCTGGGCTTATAAAAATCCCGGTTCACCCGGAGCAGATTCATTGAAATCTACTAACGGTCCGCGTGCAATTACTTTCAGAAGACAAGCAATAACTATATCTGCTTTCTCTTTAGTATCACCTTCCACAGGCACAACAATTATTACAAATCAGCTTGATCCTGCGCCTATTAATTTTACATGGGCACAATCAGGCGGAGGCGGTGCAATTTATAAAACGCTATTCAAAACTGGTTCAGCTTATTCAGACCCTGCAACCTTTGTATTGATGGGGAATAATGGGGGATACGGATTATCTTCTTCTATACGAACTTCTCAGGCAGATTCCTTGCTTGCAACATTAGGTGTAGCAGCGGGAGATTCAATGACTTTTACATGGAGAGTAAGAGCATTAACATCATCCGATTCGATTAACTCAACCGGCCCGGATAGAGCATTAACTTTAAGAAGAGCAAGTCTGCTGCCATTACTGCAAAATTTCAGTGAAGCTGCTATGCCTCCTGCATTCTGGACATATACAGGAACAGGAACTCAATACTGGACAAGACAAACACCGGGCGGTTACGGCGCAAGTACAGGCTCGGCAATGTTTGATTATTATTCAGCTTCCGGCGGAGTAACGCAATCATTGACAAGCAATCAATTTCCACCTTTGTCAGGAGTAAGCAGATATGTAAGATTTAACTATGCTCATAAATTTTATCAGCCCACAACTACTCTTTCAGCAGATTCGATGGGAATTTTTTCTTCGACTGATAACGGAGCAACATTTACAAAAGTAATTACTCTGAAGGCAACAAATACTCCGCAGCTTGGATATAATTCTCACACTAATCTTACAACAACAGGAGCGATTGGAAATAATACTGAATATATGGTCCCTGCAAACAATGAATGGGCTACGAAAATACTATTAGTTCCCGAAGGAACTAATAAAGTAAGATTCACAGCTTATTCTGCTTTTGGCAATAATTTGTTCATCGATGATATATCGGCAGGAGCAATTCAGGGAACTGAAATTCCTATTTCATTAACTCCTGATAAATACGAATTGTCACAGAACTATCCGAATCCTTTTAACCCTTCAACAAAAATAAATTTCTCATTGCCAAAGCAAGGCTTTGTAACATTGAAAATTTATGATATGCTGGGTAAAGAAGTTGCGGAATTAGTCAGTGAAGTTAAACAGGCAGGTTATTATGCAGTTGATTTTAATGCAAGCGCATTAGCCAGCGGAGTTTACTTCTATAGAATTCAATCGCTTGACTTCGTTGAAACAAAACGAATGATGCTGATTAAATAAAATAGCACTCTCGTTACGAAGCTCCTGCTTCGTAAAGTTGAATATAATAATAAAGCCCGGTGGTTTTAAAATCATCGGGCTTTTTTGTGGAAAAATGTTCTCCCCCATAACAAGGGGGAGTTAGAGGGGGTTTAATGTATGCTATGAATTACATCTTTCGTTAAACCACTCCTAACCCCCCCTTAGTAAGCTATTAACTATCAAGTCCCGCTTTAGCGGGAGAGGGGAACTACTTAAAACTCAAAATTAAATTTTATTTAACCGCTGAAATTCGTAATTTCTGAAATTCAATCAATTTTCCAATTTTTCATTTTATAATAAAAACACTATGAGCTCACACGAACAAAACATCACGTCTTTATCAACCGAAAAAAGATTATTCAAGCCGAAGAAATCATTCTCTGAGCAGGCTCACATAAAGTCATTTGACCAGTATAAAAAAATGTATGCGCAGTCTATAAAGAATCCTGAAAAATTCTGGGGCAAGGCTGCAGAAGAGCTACATTGGTTTAAAAAATGGAAAAAGGTTTTGAAATGGAAAGCTCCACACTCGGAGTGGTTCACAGGCGGTAAGTTGAATCTTTCTTACAACTGTCTGGATAGACACGTTGAGAACGGAAGAAAAAATAAAGTCGCTTTGTTCTTTGAAGGAGAACCCGGCGATACTGCAACATACACTTACGGACAGCTATTGAACGAAGTAAAAAAATTTGCAAATGTACTCAAATACAATAATGTTAAAAAAGGCGACCGCGTTGTAATCTACATGCCGATGAGTCCCGAAGCTGTGATTGCAATGCTTGCATGTGCAAGAATAGGTGCAGTGCATTCAGTAATATTCGGCGGATTTGCAGCTCACGCTCTTGTCGATAGAATCAATGATGCAGAAGCCTGTATGGTTATCACTGCCGATGGCGCAAACAGAAGAGGTCAGCTTGTTGAGCTCAAGAAAAATGTTGATGAGGCAATGCCTAACTGCCCGACAATTAAAAATTGTATTGTAGTAAAAAGAACCGGTAATCAAATCAGCTGGAATGACTTGCTTGATAAATGGTATCACGTTGAAATGGATGCTGTTGATAATGATTGCCCTGCGGAGAAACTTGATTCAGAGCATCCGCTCTATATATTATATACCAGCGGCACAACCGGTAAGCCAAAGGGAATACTTCACACTACAGGCGGCTACTCAGTGCAGACATATCTTACGGCAAAATATGTTTTCGATTTAAAGGATGATGATATCTATTGGTGCACTGCCGATATTGGCTGGGTGACAGGGCATAGCTACGTTGTTTACGGTCCGCTTCAAAACGGTTCGACGGTTTTAATTTACGAAGGCGCTCCTAACTATCCCGAGCCGGATAGATTCTGGAAGCTTATTGATAAATACAAAGTAACAATTTTTTATACTGCTCCTACAGCTATCCGCGCATTTATAAAGTGGGGAACTCACTGGGTTGATAAATACAAACTGGATTCACTTCGCTTATTGGGAACAGTAGGGGAGCCTATAAATCCCGAAGCGTGGATGTGGTACAATAAAATAATTGGTAAAGAGAGATGCCCGATTGTAGATACATGGTGGCAGACGGAAACGGGAGCCATAATGGTTTCACCTATTCCCGGTGCGACTCCGACAAAACCGGGCAGCGGTACATTACCATTCTTCGGTATCGATATTGAAGTGCTTGATAAGGAAGGAAAGAAAGTCGGTGCTAATCAGGGCGGACTGCTTGTTATACGCAAGCCGTGGCCTTCTATGCTCCGCACTATATATAGAGACGATGAGAGATACCAAAAACAATACTGGAGTGAGTTTGAAGGAATGTACTTCACAGGTGACGGCGCGCGCAGAGATAAAGACGGATACTTCTGGGTAATGGGAAGAGTTGACGATGTGCTTAATGTAAGCGGTCACAGACTCGGAACTGCTGAAATTGAATCTGCACTTGTTGCTCACGTAAAAGTTGCCGAAGCAGCGGTAGTCGGCAAGCCCGATGAAATGAAAGGCAGCTCAGTATTTGCATTCGTTACACTTGAAGGAAGCCATACACCAAGCGAAGAATTAAAAACAGAATTGAAGGCATGGGTAGCCAAGGAAATCGGCGCGCTTGCAAGACCGGATGAAATTCGCTTCACTGATACACTTCCAAAAACCCGCAGCGGAAAAATTATGAGAAGGCTTTTGAGAGAACTTGCCGCCGGCGGAAGCGTAACGGGAGACGTAACTACTCTTGAAGACTTTGCAGTGCTTGAAAAATTGAGAGAGGGCGAAGAGGAGTAGTTTTTTAATTTTAAAAACAGAAATTGAATTTATTAACTCAATTTGATGATAAATAAAAGAGAATTAACGATTGATGTATTTAAAGAATATATTTCAAAGGATATTCACGTTTTTTCTGGTCACACTATCACAGAAAGTATTTATGAAAAAACAGATGCAGATTTCTATCTTAAAGTCCTATCACAAGGTGATTTTAGTTTTATGAGATGTACTTTTGAAATTCCACTGTTAATTGAACAGATGAATTTTTTAGGCAGAGTAACATTCGAAAAAAATATATTTTCTGCTTACGTTGAATTTAAGAAAGTGAATTTTAAATCAAATTTTACATTTAGAGAAAATTTGATGAATTCTTCATTATTATTCAAAAGCTGTGAGTTTCAAGATGGGTTTAGAGTTATTCGAAATGAATCTAAATCTATAGTAATATTTGATTCTTCGGATCGAAATATTCCCAATAAAATTAAAGGTAAAACTAATTATTATAACAATAAATTCCCAATACTTAAATTTAAAAATGTAGAATTTGGTGCAATTGATTTTTCGGATTTAACAGTGGAGGATAGTTCAATAGAATTTAATAGATGCATATTTAACCAGATAGGATTATTTAGAAAGTTAAATTTTAATTCGAATACTAAATTTATTAATTCGGAGTTATCTAATTGTTCTTTTTTGTCCTCAAATATAAATGAAGCCATATTTGGAAACTGCAGATTTAATTTTACCAATTTAATTGATGAACGAATTTATTTTAGCCATAGAAATGTTAATTACAACAAATATTCTAATTTAATTAATAAATCGTGGGATGAATTAACTGATTATGAGATAATTAATATAATTGAAGTTTATAGAAGCTTTGAAATAAAGTTTGATAACCAGAAAGACTATGAAAACGCGGGAGAATTTCATAAAAAGAGATTTGAGTTGGAGAGAAAAAATTCACAGAATCATTGGCTAAAATATTTTTTGCTCTGCGTGTATAAATGGTCAAGCAATTATGGGGAAAATTATACTAGGGCATTAGAGTGGTTTATAGGTTTTTTTGTTTTTTTTACTTTCCTTTATTTATTCTCAGGCCTAAGTTTCACTGATCATAACGGGACAGTTGCAATTTTTTATTTGAAAACTATTAATCAATTTAATTTTTGGAATGATTTAGGACTATCTGCAATTTACTCTCTTAACAATGTAATCCCTTTCAAAAAAGATTTAACTTATATAACTGCTGCAAACGGTTGGACAACATTTTTTACAATAATAGAATCATTCATTCTTACCATTCTCGCATCACTTTTCGTAATCGGATTGCGGAGAAAATTTAAGCGGTGAGGAATTGAGAGAACACCCACCGTCTCGCCTTCGGCGAGCCACCTCCCTCAAGGGAGGAATTAAGTGTGTTAGACTAGCAAAAATTTTTAAGTAAAAGAAAACATAATTCTCCCCTTGAGGGGAGTCCGACCTTTAGGTCGGGAGGGGTGTTTTAAGTGATACATGAAATCTGATATTATAAAATATAATCAGCATCTAAAGCCTTTTGCACGAAAACTTAGGAGAGGAAATATTCTCACCGAAGCACTCCTCTGGGATAAACTCAAAAACAAACAGCTCTTCGGTTATAAATTCCTCAGACAAAAACCAATTGATAATTTTATTGTAGATTTCTATTGTAAAGAACTTATGCTTGCAATTGAAATAGACGGTTCGTCTCATAATCAAAAAATGGAACAGGATTTAGAAAGGCAAATGAAGATCGAAAATCTTGGAATTAAATTTTTAAGGTTTCAGGATAAAGATGTCCGAAAAAGAATGAATGATGTTTTACTCACTATTGAAGGTTGGATAAAAGAAAACCAAAGTAAATAAAGATTCTCAGAGAACACCCCTCCCGGCTTCGCCGGACTCCCCTAAAGGGGAGAGTTAACGTCTTAGAATTTGGATGTGGTGATTGTGAGTAAATAATTTGCGTTCAAAATAACTTTGTTATAAAAAATTTCTAAATTCTCCCCTTGAGGGGAGTACCCTGCGTAGCAGGGGGAGGGGTGTTTGAGAGATATTGTTAGTAATCGGGTATCGAAGAAAATTTAAGCGGTAGGTGATAACCACTCCGCCATGGCGGAATTTCATCCCTCGTTCCTCCTTAAAAAGGAGGGGGCTTGAATCGCAAAGTTTCATCTGGTTTCCCCCTGCTTAAAAAGGGGGGCTTGAACCGCAAAAATTATTGGTGAACCTGACAGGTTTTTAATCCTGTCAGGTTTTTTATTAGATAGACCTCGTGTCAAGTTAAATCAAAATAAATCTACTTATATGTGCTAATAGGCAGCTTTTACTTTTCTCTTAATATTGTAAAGTGTAAATTTGAAGTCGAGCGTGGAAGGGCTTTGCTGATTTCAAAACCCGTCAATCCCGCTAAATACGGGACTGAGCTTCGTTCAGAAATCCGTCAAAAATTCATCAGGTTTAAAAAATGTTTTATTTTGTAATTTTAATAAAAAATGTTACAAAAATGTTACTTTAAAGTTTTCACCAATATGTTAGAAGTTCTCAAAAATGTTACAATAATGTTACTTTAAATGTTGGTATTTATGGGGACGGAATTTTCTCCAAAATCCGTCCAAAATCCGTCAAGATTTGAAAATGTTGAATTGTTTTTAGATAGTTGTATTTTATGGGTACGGAATTTTCTACAAAACCCGTCAATCCCGCTAAAGACGGGACTGAACTTCGTTCAGAAATCCGTCAAAAATTCATCAAAAATTAAAAAAGTTTTTGGTATAAGTTTTTTGCAATTTTTGATTGATGAAAATGTGACAATAATGCTACTATTCAATTACGAATTCCAAGTTACGAATTACGAGTAAATTCAAAATGCGACTTTTTTGCGACTATATGTGTAATCATAAAAAATTATAATAATCTGTGTTACAAATGTGACAATAATGCGACTATTCAATTACGAATTACGAGTTGAGATAAATCCGGCTTTTTCGCGACAGTTTTAAAAATGTGACAATAATGTTACTCTGTGGACGTGTTACAGAAAAGTTGCTCACTAATAATAAAAATTGTCAAATTGAAAAAACATTAATTTACTTGTGAAATCATAGTTATATGTTGTAATAACATTAATTAGGATTTGCACTGAAAATATCTCTTTAATTTATGTTTAATCAATTATTTATAGGCTGATTCGTTTTTATGTATGAATGTCACAACTTATAAAAACAATAGTTTGTTTTCGTTAAAACCGCATTTTAATTCGTGATTTGAATACTTAATTTTAAGTCTAACCAAATCACGTATGAAAAAATCAATTATTTTAACCTTATTTTTAGTTTTTATTGCAGCAAATTCCCTCAATGCGCAATGGGTTCAGCAAACCAGCGGTACAACAGCCCAGCTTAAATCCGTCTCTGCAGTCAGTGATCAAATCTGCTGGGTTAGCGGTGTTGGAGTTGTGCTTAGAACTACCGATGCAGGCGCAACATGGATTAACGCAACAGGTACTATTGCCCCAACTTTCGGCGGCTCTAACATCTGGGGTGTGGACGGACTAACAGCATTAGTTACGGGTACAATTTCCGGTAATGCATTCGTTTACAGAACATCAAACGGAGGCACAACCTGGACACAGGTATTTACGCAGACAGGCGGCTTCATAAATTCCGTGCAGCTCACAGGCGGCTTATTCGGTTATATGATGGGCGACCCTGTAGGTACAAACTGGTCACTATGGACTACAAACTCTATTGGTTTAGCATGGGATTCTACCGGATTAAGACTTCCGGGTACAGGTGAAGCAAGCTGGAACAATGGTATGTACATCACGGGTACAAGGCTTTGGTTTGTAACAAATACTGCTTCAGGTAAAATTTATTATTCAACTAATTCAGGTACAACTTTTACAACACAGCAAACAGGAGGTACATCTGCAAGCTTCGGTGCTATTTGGTTTAATTATTCATTCCAGGGATTATCAAGTTCTAATGGCGCTCTTTATTCTACATCGAATAGCGGAACAACCTGGACTGCAGTTTCAAATGCTCCTGGAGGAACTGCAAACATAAGCGGGATAACCGGAAAAAACTTAAGATGGTGGTTTACAAGAAATACTCCAAGCACATCGATTTATACATCCGGAGATAACGGAGCAACGTGGACATCGCAAAGCTGCCCGAGCGGTACATACGCGCATATTACATTAGGCAGACTTTCAACAGGCGGTACAGCGAATGTATGGGCAGTAGGAGATGCCGGTAAGATAATTTAATTGTCAGGTGTGGTAGGTGTCGAACCTGTAAATTCTCAGGTTCCTTCGAAATTTAAATTGGAGCAAAATTATCCGAACCCTTTTAATCCACAAACCAATATTAATTTTTCATTGCCAAAAAATTCTAATGTGAAATTGAGAATATATAGCACAACCGGTAAAATGATAACTGAATTGATTAATGAAAATAAAATGGCAGGCAATTATTCTGTTAACTTCGATGGCACTGATTTAAGCAGCGGAGTTTATTTTTATTCATTGGAAACTGATAATTTCAGAGAGACAAAATCTATGATGCTTGTCAAATAATATTGAAAGATTAATAGTTAATTTGAAACTTTTATCCTTTTAACAGTATTAACTTTTTTAGATATTAATACTAACTAAAATATTGAAATGAAAAAAGTACTATTAATCCTCTTCTCAGTTTTCTTTATCACTGCAACCGGCAGTAAAGTTTCACTGGCGCAATCTAAAACTGATACGAATAAAACAAAACCCGTTGTACGCAGAACTGTAAGCGCTATTGCAGTTGTTTCAGGCAATACATCTGAAGGCATTACGGGAGAAGTAAAATTCACAAGATTAAAAAAAGGTGTAAGAGTTTCAGGTGAAATCTACGGCTTAACTCCCGGCAAACACGGATTCCACGTTCATGAAAAAGGAGCATGCGACAGGCCTGATTTCACAAGCGCAGGACCGCATTTTAATCCTTCAGCTTCAAAGC
Source organism: Ignavibacteria bacterium (assembly GCA_041859205.1). Taxonomy (GTDB): domain Bacteria; phylum Bacteroidota; class Ignavibacteria; order Tepidaquicellales; family Tepidaquicellaceae; genus JAFDZO01. Next base: position 16,754 of record JBHEKU010000130.1, read on the forward strand.
ACGGAAGCATGCACTCTGAAACAAGACATGCAGGTGACTTTGGCAATATCATCGCTGATGATTACGGTGTAGCTAAATTTTCATTCATAGATTATACATTAAGCTTTAAAGGCGATAACAGTGTAATAGGAAGAAGCGTTATTGTACATGAAAAAGAAGATGATTTAAAAACAGACCCGAGCGGAAATTCAGGAACCAGAATCGGCTGCGGAGTAGTACAATTGAATTCTTATAAAAGACATTAGTCCAGATTTCAGATATCAGATTTCAGATTTCAGATATCAGATTTCAGATTTCAGATTTCAGATTTCAGATTTCAGATATAAAAGTTATTAATGAAGCCCTTGAATTTATATGAATACAAGGGCTTCACTATTTCCAGAATTTATATTGTTAATAATTTATTTTATTAGCAGCATTGATTTTGTAATTGATTCAACACCACTGATAAGGCGGTAAAAATAAACTCCGCTTGCAAGTCCGAATTTTCCTGCGTCAAAATTTATTGAATAGCTTCCTCTGTTTTGAAATTCATTGATTAACTCTGCTACTTCACTACCTGAAGCGTTTAATATTTTTAATGTCACTAAACCTGAATTCTTCAAATCGTATTGTATTGTAGTTGACGGATTAAACGGATTAGGATAATTTTGAAGCAAAGAAAATTTCTCCGGTATAGAATTAGAAATTGTGTTTATTCCTATAGAAGGATTAATTCTGAATAACAGCTTATCGTTTCCGCCGGAGGCAGTAGTTCTTCTATGAACAATGTAAATATCCGGCAACGTGTCGTTATTGAAATTATCTATCTTTATACCCAGACCTTCAGCAACTGCAGTAGGAGGAAATACTTCTTCGGTAAACTCAGTGAAAACTCCTCTGCCGTTATTTTTAAATGCCTTAACCGGTCTGTTCACAAATGCATTAGATGTAATTATATCGAGGTCACCGTCATTATCTAAATCATAGAACACTCCGTCAAGAGTATGTTCTCCGTCGACGGGTAATCTTGATGCAGTACTGTCATAAAAATATCCTGTACCGTCGTTTATATAAAGTCTGTCCTGTAAATTGCGGTCTCCCCTAAAATTTACATTACTAAAAAAGATATCTAAATCACCGTCGTTATCAACATCACCAAGGGCAACTTTTCGTGTTTCATCATTCATATTACCGGGGAATTTGACATAGGTCATGTCTGTAAAATGACCGGCTCCATCGTTAATAAAAATTTTATTAAAGTCTTCACACCCGAATACTAAATCAAGGTCTCCGTCTCCGTCCATATCGCCTGCTTTTATATCCTGAGGAACGATATCTACAAATGGAACTCTTGTTGAATCGAAAGTAAAAGTAGCATTGCCGTTATTTATGAATACCTGTGGATAACCCGGAGGTGCAGGATTTGCTGCTCCGTTTGAACCGAAAATTAAATCGGGATAACCGTCATTGTTTAAATCCATTACAAACAGTGCATTCGATGTAAAATGCGGAAGCCTGTTATTTGCATTATCGAAGTATCCGTTACCTCTGTTCAGATAAAATTCATGAACGGCATTATCTTCGCTTGCGAATATAATATCCAGATCACCGTCGCGGTCAAAATCAGCTACGCAAATATCTTCACTGTCATAGGAGAATTGGGGTATTCTGAATGATTCATCCGTAAAAATTCCGTTACCGTTATTGATAAGAATTTTATTGGGCGCAAATTCTCTGGCAATTATAATATCTTTATCACCGTCATTATCGATATCGGCGGATTCTACATCCATACCGGGTCCGCTTACAGACGATACAGGTAAATTTGAATTAGTTACATCTCTGTAGAGATAATTTTGTGCAGTTGATACATTTGAAGTAAAACAGAGGAGAATTAAAATTAACGCGAATAAAAACTGTTTCATAATGTTATATTAGTTTAGTTTTTAGCCGCACTACATCATACGAAACATTTTTGAAAAAGTTAAGATAAAAAACCTGACTGCTTCTCCGCACAGCCAGGTTTTGATATTTCTAATTACTACTGTTTTAGAAATGAAAATTACTTTATAAGTAGCATAGATTTTGTTATGGATTGTCCGCCGCTCGTCAGCTTGTAAAAATAAATTCCGCTTGATAAAGAGTACTTCCCGGCATCAAAGTTAACAGAGTAACTTCCCTGAGCTTGAATGCCATTTACCAGTTCAATTATTTCTTTACCTGTTGTATCTAAAATTTTCAATGACACAAATCCGCTTTTCTGAATTTGATAACTGATTTTTGTTGACGGGTTAAACGGATTAGGATAATTTTGTTTGAGTTCAAAAGAACTTATATTACTGATGGGTTCAAATATTCCAACCACTGAAGGTGAAATAAGATTACTGTAATGTCCTCCGTATGCGCCCATATCATTTCTCACAGTTCCTCTTGAAGGAAAGTGAGCTTGTCCGGGAGTTGAACCATCGGGGTCATTATAATTACTTGCAGGATTTCCTGCATCTATACAGGGTGATGTCACCGAAAGTAAATAATTTGTTGAATCGAACTGTGGTGCCGCTATAATGTTTCCCGTTCCTGAGTAACCATCCTGAACGCAAGAATATGTTACGGCAGCATTTCCGGTAAAACCATCTGCTATCTGTTTTAAAGTTACAGCAGTTACAGTTGCGCTGTTTCCCCATACAATGTTATTTACAATTGTTGTAGGGGAGGCATATACTAAAATCCCTCCGCCTTGTCCCGCGTAAGGTGAACCTATACCGGCTGACGAATTATACATTATTGTGTTATTCTCTATTAAGCTTAAGCCTGAACCGTTTACCCAGACGCCGCCGCCGCCATAAGTTGGTGCTCCTGTTACAGCCTGATAAACCCGGTTCTTGAAAATAACATTATTCTTTAGCACAGAATTTCCGTAGTTCAGTACCACTCCTCCGCCATACATTGCTTCATTGTTAAATATGATATTATTGTAAATCCTAGACTTTCCGTCTCCCGTTCTTATTCCGCCGCCGCCTGTACTTGCAATACCTGAAGGTCTGCGTATTGCTTTATTGTCTCTAATAATATTGAATTGTACAGTTGCTTTGGAATATTGCATAAGTATTCCGGCTCCTTCGCAGTATCTTCCAGGGCTATGTTCATCCTTCCAGAATGTTCCTTCTCCACCGGTGATTGTAAAACCCTGTAGTACTGCCAATGAGTCATTGTAGGCAGAGGATAATTCCGATGTTATCCTTACGCAGCTGGCCGAGTCAGAGTTCAGAGGTGTGCTCCCGTTAATTATTGTAGCGGATATGATAGAGAGATTCATTGTCTGGTAAAATGTTGAGGTTACTACAATGTTTTTTCCTCTGAAGTGAATGTTTTCAAAGTATGTTCCCGGAGCAACTAATACTGTATCTCCGTCAACTGCAGCATTTATGCCTGCCTGAATTGTAGAGTACTGAGATGGTACATTTTTTATCGATGCATGCAATGAGGGCAACAATGCAATAAACAAGAGTAAGGTAAATAATTTTTTCATTTTCTCTTTCGGAATGAATTAAGTATTCTAATTAATATTAAATATATTTAAAAATTTATCGCTCTCTAAAAGTTTTCTTAATGAAATTACAAAGTCAGGCGACTTTTCATAGGGATGTGTTCTGAACACTTCGCTGCATTCGTTATCAAGCACATCTGATAATTCCTGTGTCCTTATCTCGGATATCTTATCCATTTTGAAATAAAAGCTGCGAGTAAATTTCAGATTATTGGGATTGACATATCCTACTTCAATAAGCGCTTTTGTTTTCTTCGAGCATCGGCAAGGGTTTGCTTTATTAACAAGTCCGCATTTATTATTCATAAAGCTGTGAAGGTCTTTTCTTGCTCTTGAAAGCCTCTGCCTGAAATTATCTTTTGATATTTCCATTATCTCACTGCCTACTGCATCTGAAATTCCCATCAGACCTCCGAGAGTATAAACCAATCTTTGCTCTCTATCTAAGCACAGCAGCATTCCGAACATGCAGGAAATTTTCACTTCCTCAACAAGAATTCTTGAATCAACTGAATAGCTTGTATTATCGGGAAAATCAGAATCAGGACAGCTGTCAATAATTTCGCCGTATTTTTTGAAACTGTCCGTATGATTCAGTTCTCCCATACTTTTTTTCATATTCAAAACGTGGTTTACAACTATTCTGTAAGCCCACGTTCTGAAGCTGCTTCTGCCTTCAAAGCCGGCAAGCTTTGTAATGATTTTTATAAGAACTTCCTGTGTTACATCTTTCGCTTCGTCAGGATTGAACACCATTCTTAAAGCTATATTATAGATATAGTCCTGATGCTTTTTTATCAGTTTTTCTAATGCATTTTTATCGCCTTTGACGGAAAGGGAAACAAGCTCGGCATCTGAGCTGTCTCCAATATATTTGTCTGATAGTATGTTTTGCGGTTCCATATTGTATTAGACGGTTAAAAAATGAAAGTGTGACAGAAATCAATTACGAGTTACGAATTACGAGTTTCAAGTTTTGTTTTTCAACGGATTTCTGAACGAAGTTCAGTCCCGTCTTTTAGCGGGATTGACGGATTCTTTGATTCTGCTTCAATTTTCAAATTTAAGTTTGTTAAAAAAGTAACATTATTGTAACATTTTATTTGAGACCTGACAGGTTTTCAATCCTGTCAGGTAGTATAATAGTAACTTTTGGTAACGTCCCCTCAGTCCCCCTCCTTATTAAGGAGGGGGATCAGAAACACTTTATAGAGCGATGCAAAAAAGTAACATTTTATAGAGTATCGCAAAAAAGTAACACACTTATAGAGTGTCGCAAAAAAGTAACATTTTACAGAGTGACGCAAAAAAGTAACATTTTAATATCCGAGAAGTAGGATTTTTTAATCTGATTTATCCGGCTTAAAGTTAATAATATTTTTTTTAATAGAAAAGAATTTCTTCCCTATTAGTAGGTAGAAATAAAATTATTTGGCATAAAAATTACACTTCGCGGTTAGCAGCACTTTGTTGAATTCTCCCTGCTTAATGAAAAGTCAATCTGAGACTTTAGACTCTCAGTATACTACCCGCATTTTCAGTGAAAAACTTATCTGTTTATAAACTTTAATAAATTGAGTAAATTCCAAGTTATTACAAAAATTAACTTATCAGAACTAAATGAAAGAAGTATATATTATTGACGGACTGCGAACACCAATCGGAAAATACGGGGGAACATTAAAAGATACGAGACCTGACGACATGGCTGCTCTTCTTATGAAGGAGCTTGTGAAAAGAAATTTTGAATTCAAAGGAATACAAAAAGAAGAAATTGAAGATGCTATTATTGGCAATGCTAACGGAGCAGGTGAAGAGAACAGAAATATTGCGCGTATGTGCGTTCTGCTTGCCGGTCTTCCACTAAGCATTGGCGGTGTAACAGTTAACCGGCTCTGCGGCTCGGGTATGCAGGCATATCTTGATGCTGTAAGAGCAATAAGAAACGGTGACGGCGAATGTTATTTAGCAGGCGGAGTAGAATCTATGACTCGCGCGCCGTTTGTAATGGCAAAGGCAGCTGAACCGTTCTCAAGAAAAGTTGATGTGTTCGATACAACTATAGGCTGGAGATTCACAAACCCGCTTCTTGCAAAAATGCATCATCCGTTTTCCATGGGTGAAACCGCTGAGAATGTTGCGGAGAAATATAAAATCACAAGAGAGAGACAGGATGAGTTTTCATATAAGTCACAGATGAAGGCAAAGGCAGCGATTGAAACAGGAAAGTTCAATAATGAAATTTTACCTGTAGAAATTAAATCAAAAAAAGATGTTGTGATTTTTAATACTGATGAATTCCCGAGATTCGATACAACGGTGGAAAAACTTGCTAAGCTGAAACCTGCTTTCAGAGAAGGCGGAACAGTTACCGCAGGTAATTCAAGCGGAGTGAACGACGGAGCAAGCTTACTTTTAATTGCATCTGAAGATTTTGTGAAGAAGCATAATTTAAAGCCAAGAGCCAGATTTGTATCAGGCGCAGTCGCCGGTGTTGACCCTGCATGCATGGGTATCGGTCCCGTACCTGCAACAGTGAAAGCTCTTTCAAGAGCAAACTTAAAAACAGATGATTTAGATTTAATAGAATTGAACGAAGCTTTTGCAGCACAGTCACTTGCAGTGATAGATGAACTTATGTTAGACGAAAGCAAAATAAATGTTAACGGCGGAGCAATTGCTTTAGGGCATCCGCTCGGCAGCAGCGGCTCAAGAATACTACTTACTTTGCTTAACGAAATGGAAAAAAGAAATAAACGATACGGACTTGCAACAATGTGTATTGGTGTAGGGCAGGGGATTGCTTCTATCATCGAACGCGTTTAATTCTGAATTTAGAATTCTGAATTCTGAATTGTTGTTCGAAAATTCAAATTCGAGTATTATTTTGATTCTAAATTAAACAAATGAAAGAAAATGTTGTTGTTATTAAAAGTTTTGATTTAGCGATAAGGATAGTAAATCTATATAAATATTTGGTTGAGACAAAAAAAGAATATGTAATGTCGAAACAGATATTAAAAAGTGGAACATCAATCGGTGCAAACATACGGGAATCACAAAGTGCAGAATCAAAATCTGATTTTATTCACAAGTTATCAATCTCTTTAAAAGAAGTTAGAGAAACATCATACTGGATGGAATTATTGTATAGAACTGATTTTATATCAATTGAAGAGATTGAAAGTATTGATAAAGATATTACAGAATTAAAGAAAATAATTTCGTCAATAATTTTAACTACCCGTCAAAAGTAAATGTTTTTAATTCAGAATTCAGAATTCTAAATTCATAATTCAAAAAATTGACACTGCCAAATCAATTATCGATTCTAAGAATAATTCTTTCCCCGGTATTCTTATACTTTTTTCTGGCTGATAATATATTGCTCAAAAAAATCTCCGTTGGTGTCTATCTTATTGCAACTATAACTGACTGGTACGACGGATGGCATGCGCGGAAATTCGGAGTAGTTACAAAAACCGGAATCTTCCTTGACCCGCTTGCCGATAAAATACTTACTTCATGTGCCTTCATTGGATTTTATTTGATAGGTATGATGCCGCTCTGGATGGTGATTCTGATTGTTATACGAGATATAGTAATTACTGTAATGCGTTCATATTCTGAAATGAACGGTAGAACTCTTCCTACTTCTTATATTGCAAAGGTGAAAACCTTTGTACAGATGACTTATATATTTGCCATTCTTGTCCTGTTCTTCTGGAGCATATCTACAAATGATTTAAGCACACGGGTAGATATTGGTGTATTTTTACTTTCTGAATATAATTTTTACGCTATGCTTGTTGTAACTCTTCTTACTGTCTATACAGGCGTCACATACTTTTTTGAAAAGAAATCTTAAATAATTTTATGCGATTTGTAAAAACGAAAGAGATTGTAAACCCGGATTTTCATCCTGATTTCTTCAGCAAGCTTCTTGCCAGCTGGTTCTTCACAGGTTATTTCCCAAAGGGTTCAGGAACTGTCGGAAGCCTTGCAGCATTTGTAATATTTCTTTTTCCTTCTATGAATGACCCGATGAGATTGAGTATAGCTTTTCTTATAGTGTTTATACTCGGAACTTATGCCACTATTCCAATGATGAAAAGATACGGAGGCGACCCTTCAGTTGTAGTAGTAGATGAAGTAGTAGGGCAATGGTTTACAATTATGATAGTAATGTCTGCGGGTTACTGGAAGCTGAACCTTATATGCTGCGCCGTAACTTTTATCGGCTTCAGAGGATTTGATATTTTAAAAGTACAACCTGCGAAATATTTTGATAGAAAACACACTGCGCTTGGAGTAATGCTTGATGATATTGTGGCAGCTGTCTATGGCGGAGTTGCTTCAATTTTTGCAATTATTTTAATACAAAGACTTTTTAATCTGTAATCAATTTTAACAATTAATGAATTCGAAAATACTTACTGTCGGTGACGAGATATTAATAGGCCAGATTGTAAATACAAATGCTGCTTTCCTGGGAGACGTTTTATTTTCTATCGGCATACCCGTTGAAAAATCCGTAACAATCGGTGATGATGAAACAATGCTTTTAAATGAATTTCAGGACTCTATAGATAATTATGATGTAACGATAATCACAGGAGGATTAGGACCTACGCACGATGACATTACAAAGCCCGTGCTTATAAAATTTTTTAATGATGAATTAATACTTGACGATAAAGTTTTAAAACACGTAACTGAAATTTTCTCTACAAGAGGTGTACCTATGCCGGCTACAAATGTCGGACAGGCAATGGTTCCGGCAAAATCAAAGGTAATATGGAATGATAACGGCACTGCTCCCGGTATATGGATGGAAAAAGACAATAAAGTATTTATTGCTTTACCCGGTGTTCCGTATGAAATGAAAGCAATGATAAATGATTTTGTTGTGCCTATGCTTAAAGAGAAATTTATGAAAAATTTTGACTATGTGCTTAAGCAAAAGACATTGCTTACGACCGGAGTAGGGGAGTCTGTGCTGAACGAAATGATGGGTGATGTTCATTCAATTATTAAAAATGACAAGCTTGCTTTTCTTCCAAGCATTGAAGGTGTAAGATTAAGAATAAATGTAAAGGCAGAGAGCGAAGAAAAAGCTGAAGAAAGAATATCTGAAATAGAAAACCAAATCCGTGAAAAAATCGGAGAACATATTTTTGGTATTGGTGAAGAAATTCTGGAGGAGATTACCGGAAAAATGTTATCCGAAAAAAATCTTTCAATATCTATTGCAGAATCCTGTACAGGCGGTTTGCTTTCATCAAGAATTACCGATGTAAGCGGAAGCTCTTCATATTTTGTAGGAGGAGTAGTTGCATATTCAAATGAATTCAAAATAAAATTCTTAGATGTAAAGGAAGAGACACTCAGAGAATTCGGAGCAGTAAGTGAAGAAACAGCAAAGCAAATGGCTGAAGGTGTGCGGAAGCATTTTAATACTGACATAGGAATATCTATTACAGGCATTGCAGGACCCGGAGGCGGAACGGATAAAAAACCGGTTGGATTGGTATATATTGGATACTCTGATAAAAATATTACTTTTGCTTCAAAATTTTTGTTTGGAAATTTCAGAGAGAGGAATAAAAAACGGGCTGCACAAATGGCGTTAGAGATCCTACGCAAAACGCTTTTAAAGCTTTGAACAAATTAAGTATTTTTTGTATCTTGTTTACAATCCCCCCGAAAAATTTGCTATGATTGTGGATAGTTTCAGAAGCAATTTTCCCCTTTATTAATAATAATAATTTTGTATTTTATTCAATAAATAATAAACCACAACTAAAACTTCTAGAAGGAGAAGAAATATGAAAAAAAATTACTCTTTATTCAAGAGTATTTCTATATTGACGATGTTTTTTCTGATCGTAGCAGCGCAATCAGGAAATGCTTCTTCAATGTATGATGACCCTCGTTTTGATAGAATTCCTCAAATCTATCTTGACCAGGTCGCTCAACAAAATGATTTTTTTGCACCAGCATTAATCACCATTAATGATTTTGATAATTTTGATATGGGAACCAGCACTGCTGAGCCGCATATCTCACAAAACCCAAGAAATCCTCTTTGGAATTTTTGCGCTTACAACATCAATACAGCCTGGAGAACACTAGACGGCGGTATGACATGGACAGGAACAGCAGTTCCATTTTCCGGCACATCAGGTGACCCGGTAACAGCTTACGATAGTTTAGGAAGATTATTTTATGATAATATGAAAAGTCCGGTTACTGGTACATGGACTAATAAATCAACAGATGGTGGTGTAACATGGGGAACAGCAGTTTCAGCGAATGTTGGTAACGATAAAAACTGGATTGCTGCTGACCAAACAGGCGGTCCTTATTCAAATTACATTTATGGTAACATGACTCCCGGTAACATTAGAAGAAGTACCGATAACGGTGCAACTTTTACAACGGTGGGAACTTTCTCTAATACATTACCCGGCGCTATGGTTTGCGTTGGCGCTAATGGTTCTGTTCAAGGTGGAAGTGTATATGCAGTTATGCATACCGGAACAAACTCAGCAGGTATTTATACTATTTACCGTTCGACTAATGGAGGAGATAACTTTACAATGATGTCCTCAAATCAATATTCAAATTTTATCGGAACAGAAATCAGCGGACGTTCAACTGTACAAGGAATGAGAACCAGACCTTATCCAATGATTGCAGCTGATAACAGCTATGGACCAAACAGAGGCAGATTGTATTTAGTATATGCTTCAAACAATCCTGCAGGTAACGGCGGAAAATCTGATATCTTCTTAAGATACTCAACTGATTTCGGCGCAACTTTCTCTGCTCCTGTAGTAGTTAACGATGATGCAAATTCACAAAATAATTTCCAGTTCTTCCCTGCAATATGGTGTGAAAAGAATACAGGAAAATTATATATCAAATGGTACGATTCAAGATTATGCCCTACATCAGACAGCATGGACGTTTATGCTACATATACAACTGACGGCGGACAAACATTTGCTCCGAACCAAAGAGTAACCAATAAAACCTTTAAAATTAAATTGGCATCATCCGGTTCAGCACCTGCATATCAGGGTGACTATGATGCAATTACAGGTAATCCTGTGAGCGCTATGGTTTGCTGGACAGATTTCAGAAACAGTAACTATGGTTCATATACAGCATACTTCCCGGATTTTGCAATGAGGGTAAGTAATAACAATTTTAATATTAACGGAAACGGCTCTGCTCAGTTTTATACAACAGTTCCGGCAGTAAAACTTTATACAGGTTCTGTCAGAGTTACTCTTGGCTCTGTCTCTCCTACTCCGGCAACAGGTGGCTTTACAATAAGTGCTATTGGCAGAGATTCAATCACTTCATTCCCTGATTCAATATTAACAAGAATCAGTGTTCTTCCAAATACTACACAGGGTACTTATTCAGTTAATGTTATTGCTCAGGGTCCTAATGGTACACCGAGACATCAAAGAACATTAACAGTTAATGTCGGGCCAACCGGAATTATAGGAACTGAAACTCCTGCTAAATTTGAACTTTCGCAGAATTTCCCTAATCCGTTCAATCCTACAACAAAGATTACTTATTCTGTAGCTAAACAAACTAATGTAAGACTTATAATTTACGATGCAGTAGGTAAACAAATTACTGAAATGATAAAGAATGACGTTCCTCAGGGAAGTTATTCAGTTGATTTCAATGCTTCAAAATTAGGCTCAGGTGTATATTTCTACAAATTAGTTACAAATGAATTTACCGATACAAAGAAAATGATGGTTGTAAAATAATACAATCGAAATATTAATTTCAACGGCTCATAATCGTAAGGTTGTGAGCCGTTTTTATTTTAGGCGGGTTTTAAAATTATATAAAATTATTCCGGCTGAAACTGAGAGGTTTAATGATTCGCAATCAGAGAAGCTGTCGATCTTTATCAGCTCAAATCCCTGGTTTTTAATTTCTTCTGAAATACCATTCGCTTCGTTGCCAAACACTATGACGTATTTTTCATTTTGTTTTATATTGAAATCGGAAAGATTTTTTTTCGCGTCTAAATCTGTCAATAAAATTTGACTCTCATCTTTTAACTGTAAAAGCTCCGTTCGTAAATCTGCTTCGGTAACTATATCAGTATGAAACACTGCGCCCTGTGATGCCCGGAGAACTTTGGAATTATACAGGTCAACACTGTTTTTTGAAATCAGTATTTTATCTACGTTAAACCAGTAGCACGCCCGCACTATTGTTCCGAGATTACCGGGGTCATTAATGTTATCTAATGCAACAATTAGTTTGTGTTTATCAGAATTGTGCAGCCGGTTCGCATGGTCAGGTTTTTTCACAACTGCTATAATTCCCTGCGGATTTACCGTATCGGAAAGCCTTTCAAAATTTTTCTGCGAAGCGTAAAGTATTTCTATATCTTTTGTAGGGACAAGTGACAGATCAAAATCATCTCTTGCAATAATACATTCAATCATATCTCTGTAATACAAATCAGATGAAAGACATTCCTTAATTAAATGAATTCCTTCAACCAGAAATTTTCCTTCTTCGTCACGGCTGCGTTTGTTTTTTAAGTCAGCATAATATTTTATTTCTTTATTAGTAATCATTTCAATTTATATAATTCAGACTGTTTGTCTTTTCTCTAAAAATTTTTTGAATTTTTTCAGCGCAAGCGCTCTGTGAGATATTTCATTTTTTTTAGTGTCATCCATTTCAGCATAAGTCTTAGCAAATCCTTTAGGAATAAAAAGCGGGTCGTACCCAAAACCGTTTGTGCCGTGCGCCTGTTTAATAATTCTGCCTTCAACATTTCCTTTAAAAAAGTAATGCTCTGTTTCATTTATGTACAAACAAAGTACAGAAGTAAACGTCGCTGTTCTATCCTTGCCGTCAACAGTTTTTAAATTAAGCAACAGCTTTTCGCAGTTGCTTTCATAGGTAGCATTTTCACCTGAGTAACGTGCAGAGTAAACGCCGGGCTCGCCGTTTAATGCATCAACAAATAATCCTGTATCATCTGCCAAAGTCGCAACGTTAAATTTTCCCGAAATCTCTTTTGCTTTTAGCAATGAGTTTTCTTCAAGCGTTGCACCTGTTTCTTCAACATCAGGGAAGTCAGGGAAATCTTTCAACGATAAAATTTTTATTTTTAGCGGAGCAAGAATATCAGATATCTCTTTTATCTTGTGCAGATTATTTGAAGCAATTAAAAGCTTTTCAATTTTCATTGGTAAATTTATTAAACCTTTTAGTAATAATTAAGTCTTATTAGTAAGCAGTAAGAAACAAAAATTTAAAACAACGGAACAAATTATAAAAACGTAAGTATAAAATTCAAGAACAACATATCGAGATTTCCCACATTAAACCTCTTGAGCTCTCTTCAGCAATGAACAGGGCTTTCCTCTTTGTAAAAAATGTAAGTAATAAAATGTAACAAAATTATGCGGAAACATCCTCTTTGTATTGCAGCTGATACAGCTTATAATACAATCCTCTTTTATCCAGCAGTTCCTGATGCGAGCCCATTTCTTTTATCTCTCCCTTATGCATTACAATTATTTTATCACAGGTCTGAATTGTTGAAAGTCTGTGAGCGATTACAATAGATGTTCTTCCTTCGATAAGTTTTTTTATCGCTGCCTGTATAAGCATTTCAGTGGTAGTATCTATATTGGAAGTCGCTTCATCTAAAATTAAGATCTTAGGGTCCTGAGCTAATGCTCTTGCAAATGAAATAAGCTGACGCTGCCCTGTAGAAAAAGTAGAGCCGCGTTCGTTCACCTTATGATGAATTCCATCGGGCAGGGAATTGATAAAATATCTTAAACCTGTCTGGTCTATTGCATGGTTAACTGCTTCATTTGTAATTTTGTTATTACCCAGTGTAATGTTTTTTTCAATATCACCTGAAAATAAAAATACATCCTGCAGCACAACTGATATATTTTTTCTTAAATCTTTTTGTCTTATATCGTTTATATTAATTCCATCTATACAAATCTTACCTTTGTTAATCTGATAAAATTTTGAAATGAGATTTATTATTGTCGTCTTGCCTGAACCAGTTGCGCCTACAAAAGCAACTTTCTCGCCTTCCTTTATATTGAAAGAAATATCCTTCAATACGTAATCATCGTTGTTATATGCAAACCAAACATTTTTGAATTCAATGCTTCCTTTAATTTGTTCGAACTCAACTGAATCTTTTTTATCCACAATTGCCGGCTTTTCATCAAGCAGAGTAAATATTCTCTCGCTCGATGCCATTGCTGTTTGCAATACATTGTATTTTTCTGATAAGTCTCTTATCGGTCTGAAAAACATTTCGGAATATTGTATAAAAGTAATCAGCACACCGAGTGAAACTGCGCCCTGAATAACTTCTCCGCCTCCGTACCATAAAATTAATCCTGACGATACTGCAAGAAATAATTCTACAATAGGGAAGAAGATAGCATAATAAAAAATGCTTCGTTTATTCTCGCGTGTGTGTTCCTGATTTATTTCTTCAAATTCATCAACTGTTCTTTTTTCTTTTGCGAAGATGTGGACTATTGAAACTCCCGTAATATGTTCCTGCAGGTATGAGTTCAGTCTTGAAATCAATAACCTTACTCTTGAATACGAGACTCTTATTTTCTTCCTGAAAATTATTGTTGCGTAGATAAGAAATGGGAGAATAGAAAGAGTTACTAATCCCAGATGCCAGTCGAGCGTAAACATAAAATATAAAATCCAGAACAGAGTGAAGATATCACCGAATGCAGTAACAAGCCCCGATGAAAACACATCGAACAATACTTCAACGTCGGAAGTAACTCGTGTAATTAATCTGCCTACAGGATTCTTATCGTAAAATTTCAGATGGAGATTTTGCAGATGTTCAAATATCTTCATCCGCAGATCCATAATAATATTCTGACCGATCCAGCTTGTGAGATAAGTCATGGCATATTGAATTACTCCCTGAAGCATCAGTGTGCCGAAAAGAATGAGCATAATAGTCTGCAAACCTGGTATATCTTTGTTCGCAATTTTATCATCGATAGCTATAGGAGTAAGCCTCGGTCGTACAGCT
>JBHEKU010000218.1:0-5015 GCA_041859205.1 Ignavibacteria bacterium
TGTTACTTATTTCTTTACGAACTTCTTTACAGCAGTCCATTTTAGATATAGTTGGATGAATTTCTTTTTGCTGAGACTCTTCACAATAGCAACTTTGCCTCATGTTCATACTGCATTGTGATTGCGAATACGCAAAATTCACGTTGGCAATCAGAACGAGTGATGCAAAAATTAAAGCAATATATTTTCCGCTGAAGTATTTCAATTTCATTTTAATCTATAACAAAAATAAATACTAATTAGTTGAATGTCAATGAGGCATATCATATTGTGCATTATATACGGTCAAATTCACTAAAAGTTTAGGTATAATTTTTTTATCAACATCAATTTCTTCGCAATAAAAAATCTCAGTTATAAATATCTTATTATTCTTTCTTTTATCTGTCATTTAAATTTCGTTATTAATCCCGTTAGCAATCCGTTAGCACATTTACAATTTTTGCTTCGAAAATCTATTTTTAGGGTGAGAAAAAAGTTGAAAAATAGAAAAATATTCGACAATCCATTAGTCGGAGAACTCTTTCACAGTGAAAACACGGGTTCGAATCCCGTTGGGACCGCAAGCATAAAGCCCTGTAAATGTTTATTTACAGGGCTTTTGTATTTTGTAGTATAGAGATGTTTTGCTTCTTACTACTTGCCGGGTGTCTATTATAATTTATTTCTTTTTATAAAGTAAATCGTAACTTATTTGCCAATCTGTCCCATTACCGGAAATTTCTCCCAACTGCCTTACAGTGCCGTCGTCGTTTTTATAAAATGTAAGTCTTTGATGCTGTATTTGATTTTTCTGGTCTTTACCTTCAGCTAGAAATGAAAGAACATTGTTCTCATATTTACCTTTTTTAAATTCTGTTGTATTTCCAGAATCATCCACCCATGTTTGCTCCCAGTCACCGGTATTGCTATTAATAATATTAAAGCTCTTTCCTTGTCTTCCCGCTGTATTTTTCCAGTTTTCCAAAATGACACATTGATTTAAAATTTTTTCTATTTTACTTTCACCTGCTTTATTTCCGAATGTTGTATAAACATTCCATTCGCCAATCCAGAAATCGAATTCTCTCAATCTTTCATTATACAGGCATGGGAATTCCTGTCGTTTCATTTCTTCGATTACTGAGAGAAAATCTTTATCATTTTTTATAGAAGCAAAATCTTCATCATTAATAGTTTGCTCAGATGCAGTGTAACCCGCAGCTATGGATTTCCTCAACGCATCAAGGGATTTCTCTTTCATGTCCTTTCTTGCGTACAAGCATGAAAGGTTATACCAGAGAATAGGGTGGTCGCCTTTTGAAACAGCTATCTGTAAAGTGGTGAATGCATTATTGTAATCTTTTTTCTGAATGTATGCTGTAGTTAACCTTGCCCATGCGTTTAGATTTTTATCTTCAATCAAAACAACTTTTGAATATGATTCAATAGCTTTTTCCCAGTTTGAGTTAGTGTAATATTCATTTGCCTGTTTTCTGAAATCTGCGTCTATACTTGTTTGAGCAAAACTTAAATTTGCAAAGAGAATTAAAAGGGATAAGATAAAAATAAAATATTCCTGCTTCATTATTTTATCAAATTTAATTTTCTGGTTTCAGAGTATCCCTCAGTTGAAAGTGTATAAAAATAAATTCCGCTGGATAAAGAATATTTAATTGCATCAAGCTCAGTTTCATACGTGCCTGCCGAGTAATTTGCATTTACTAGTTCAGTGACTTCTCTTCCATTTATATCATATATTTTCAGTGAAATGTCGGATGCTTTATTAATTGTAAATTGAATTTTAGTAGTGGGATTAAATGGATTAGGATAATTCTGTTTTAGGGATATTGTATTAGGAAGTGAGGTTGAAATTGTTTTAACATCAGATGTTAATGAGCTTCCTTCTGTAAGATTATAAAAATTATTTAATGCAACATTTACAAATGTTTGTTTTAATCCGCTCGGCCAATAGACAATTAATGAATCAATTTGCGCTGCATTTCCAAATCCGAAATGCACATTGAGAGCATTCATAGAATTAAAACTATTTGCTGCATTTATTTCTCTTGTTTGCCATTGGGAAACACCATTAATTATTGCTTTCGATTTAATGCGTGTTCCCAGTGCAGAACGGTTTGAGGTAGTGCCGGTGCATTTAATATCTACCCACTTGTTTGAGTTCTGATAAATGTTCTTATAAAGCCCTTTAAACTGAGTTACACCGGTCACAAAAATATCCAGCTTGCCGTCTTTATTGTAATCGCCTGCAGTTGCTCCGAAGTGAGGACTGCCGCCGGTACAGATTGAAATAGTGTCCATACTTGTAAATGTTCCGTTCCCGTTGTTATGATAAAACTTGTTTGCATTGTTGTTGTCTTTTGTCACGAAGCAGTCTAAGAAGCCGTCATTATCAAAATCTCCCCATAGATTGGTAAGATTAACATTCCCGTGATTTACAATGTTTCCTACTTCAGGTTCTGTCATTTTTCTGTAATATCCGTTACCTTCATTTCTGTATAAATTATTTCTTACAGAGTAATTTGTTAAAAATGCATCAAGGTCGTTATCATTATCGTAATCAATAAAATTCCAGACCTGACCGTCAACTAAGTCTGCACCTATAATAGATGTGTCAATTCTTTGAAGAAAAGGATTGCCTGTTTCTTTAAGTAAATTTTTATAATTAAAATCTCTATTTAAACTGCTTGCTGTTCCACTTCCTATAAATAAATCGATATCGCCATCCTGATCAAAATCATAAAAGGAAGGACATGTATACGCTGCATTAAGCGTTGTGAACTGCATAGTATCGAGTTTTGTAAATGAGCCGTCTCCATTGTTTTTCCAAAAGCGTGACGGATGATTTACGATTCCAAATCCATCAGCGGCAGCAATTATTAAATCGACGTACCCATCATTGTTGTAATCTCCCCATGAAGAACCCCAGCCGGTATTGAAAGATGAATCGGATATTGCACCTGTAGTGATTTTAGAAAAAGAACCGTCACCATTGTTTTTATAAAGAAAGGATTTATTGGCAACGGTGGATACAAGAAAACAATCTGTATAGCCATCATTATTGTAATCTGCCCAGGTTGTGCTGAGAACATTTGAGTTTAGCTCAAGTCCGGTCGTAAGCTTAGTAAAATTTCCATTGCGGAGATTTTTATATACACCGTTTCTGCAAACGAATAAATCTAGCCATCCGTCGTTATCAATATCAACCCACGCTGTTCCAACATAAGTTCCTGCAGTATGTCCGGGATCTGTAGCAATCGGATTACCTGTATCAGTAATTTTCATAAAAGTCTGTCCTGATGAAATATTGGTAAGGAAAAAATAAAGGAGAGGGATTAAAATTTTAATAATAAGATTTGCAGATGTTTTCGTCATTGATGTTTTTTTATTTGTACAAAATTACAAATAAGGTGAAGACGATAACATCTCATATATGTATGGGTAGGCTTAAACCAGTTTTTCTTTGATAGCTTTTGCCACTGCTTCTGATTTAGAGTGGACATGAAGCTTAGAATAAATATTTTTAATGTGATGACGGACTGTACCCACAGTAATTTTTAATTTGTAAGCAATTTCTTTGTAGGAGTTACCGTTGCAAAGCGATTCAAGCACATCCTTTTCTCTCTCGGTTAGTAATGTGCTTTCGCTTTCTTTAAATGAACCTAAAACTTTCCTTGCTATCCGAGGCGTCATTGGTGAACCACCGTCATACACATCGGCAATTGCGTGAAGAATTTTTTCATCATTCGCGCTTTTATCAAGATAGCCAACAGCCCCTTTCTTTAAAGCACTAAATATTGATTCCGATTCTTCATGTACAGTAAGCATTATAATATCGCACTCAGGTAAAATATCCTTTATTTTTTTTATCCCTTCAATGCCGGAGATACCCGGAAGTTCTATATCAAGAAGAATTACATCAGGTTCACTTTTACCGATTTCCTTTAGAGCGGTTTCGCAATTCATGAATGAACCGACACATTGGCAGGTATCAGAGCCGTTAAGTATTTTTTCAAGCTCACCCCTGATTAATTTATCATCGTCTATTAAAGCGACTTTTAACATTATAAACTTTTGTTTGAATGAATGGAATATAGTACGTTATAAATTGTAATTTTTGTTCCTCTTCCAACAGAAGAATTAATTTTCAGATCGAAGTTAGCTTTCTTAGAGCGCTTCTTCATATTCAGTAGTCCGTACCCTGAGTATTCCGTTGTATTCTCAAATCCTATTCCATTATCAATAATTTCAATCTTCAGTTTTTCATTTTCATTGGAAACACTGAACCAAATATTTTCAGCCTGCGAATATTTCAAAGAATTATTCATTGCTTCTTTCAGAACAAAAAGCATCTGGCGTTTCACATCCATTTTAAGTCCTATATCTTTCCATTCCGGTAAATTTTCACTTTTGTGATATCTTATGTTTGAGCTTTCAAAGAGCTCATCTGCAAAAAGATTTACACGAGTAATAAAATCATAAAGAGAGTCTTCAGATGGATTCAGCGACCATATTAAATCACGCGCACTCATTCGCAGACTGTTGGAGGTTTCAATTATATTGTTGACGTCACTTCCAATTTCATCAGCTGAGCCATTCATTTTTTTCAGAACTCTTCTGGAATACATTGAAATTCGAGTGAGCTTATGACCGAGTTCATCGTGATAATCTATTGAGGCTTGTTCACGCCACTTTTCCCTTTCTTCCTCTTTGGCATGTTCAATTTCTAATGCTAGTTTAATATTTTTATGTAATCTGTATCTGTATACAACAAAAATAAGTGCAATGACTAACAATGAGATTAAAAAATAAAACCACAAAGTTCTCCAGAACGGAGGATTAATTATCAGCAATAAAGTTTTCTCTTCACTTCTTATCCCGTCATAATTAATTCCTCTGATTTTCAATTCATAATTACCCGAATTCAAATTGGAATAGAATACATAATTTTTATTTTCGGAAGATATCCAGCTATTGTCTATGCCTTCCAGTTTATATTCATATTGATTTTTTTT
>JBHEKU010000295.1:0-2549 GCA_041859205.1 Ignavibacteria bacterium
GAAAGAACCACCACTGCATTACAAAAAAGAGTAATCTTCTTTTCAAAAAAAACAGTGCTTTTGATTTTTAACGAGTGGAGTGAACTATTGTTTTCTTTGGAGAGCCTGTAATCTTCTACTATATCAATTATGATTTTGTAACCAATTAATTTAGCAAACAATATTACCAGAAAATTATCAATGGCAACACTATTGTAAACGTAAATTAAATTTTTCGTTGAGTATTTTTTAGACGATAAAAGAAAAAAGAAAAGATAAAACAATGTAAAAGGAAATAACAGGTAATATATCAAAGTAGAATTAAATCCTGCACCTACATTTTTATATTTTACATTTTTATACTTGCCGTTAACTTGATTTCCGATTTTAATGTCTCCAACATTTCCAATCGTTAATACCTGAACATCTGCTTTAGTATTTTGAAGATAATCGATGAATAACTGAACTCTTTTTGTTCCGGCCATACCAGTGGGATATGCAAATCCGCCGAGAAAAATTACATTAAGTCCTTTATTCAAATTTTACTTTTTGGAATGATCAGCTTTGCCGGATTGCCTGCAACAATTGAATCTTCAGGAATATCTTTTAATGAAACCACAGAGCCCGTCCCTATAATAGAACGCGCGCCGATTTTTACTCCTTTAAGAATTGTGGAATTTGCGCCAATAAAAACATCGTCACCGATTTCAACAGAAGCTGTCTTACAACCTTTGCTGTCTTCAATTGAATTTCTTCTTTCTGAATAGTTTAACGAATGATAATCATGGTCGTAAATTCTTGTATTGCCGCCAATCTTTACATTATCACCTATTGTTATTGACGTCCTGGATGAAAGTACAGTAGAAGTAAAACCGCAGTTATTACCAATATTGATTGTGCCTTTTCCAAGTGACTGAAAGCTTGCATAATTTGTAACACCAACCAGATTAGAACCCGGACGTGAATTTAGCGTAAAGTTGTTTCCTATTTTTATAGTATGAGGTAGCTGAGAACGCACAAATACTTTTCCGTCAATTCTAATTTTTTTGCCAAATGAACCGCTAACAAGAAACATAAAAAATTTAAATCTAAGAGTATAAACAAAAGCAGAAAGTGAAGCTGCTGCCATATACCCTAATTTTAAAAAAATTATCTTCATTGTAAAACTATACTCTAATTTGTTTCTTGCACAAGTCTTGCAGGCCGGTTAAATACAGGCAGCCTGTTTTTAAATACGGTTGCTGCGTATGATTCCTTATTATCAAATTTCACCATAAACATAAAACATAAAGCCATAAAAAACGGCTTTTGAAAAATTCCCTGAGAATAACCAAGAACAAGCAAGCCGGCTATAATAGCCAACGGGAAATAAGAGTTAAAATTATACCTTCGGCAGTATTTCCGGTACGATAGAAACATCATAAGAAAATAATAACCAAAACCCACTGCTCCAAACTCCGCCAGAAGCAGCGTAGTTCCATTATTTCCTGTATTCTGATCATCAGCTACCTGAAAGAATCTTCCAATGCCAAAAATCGGCGAGGAATAAAAATTCTCCATATTAATTTTGCCGCTCACAATCCTGGAATATACTTTTTCGGTTCCTGCTTTTTGAGATTCCTTGTACATTTTATCAACCTTCTCTTCCATAAAATTCAAATTTGTATACAGGTTAAGAAAAATAAAGATGAGGACCGGCATCATTATAAATGAATAAATACTTCTGTATGAAATTAAAATATAAATACAAACGAAAATAAAGAACGCAAGGTATGCAGTTGTTGATTGAGTTGTAAGCAGTGCAATTAAGAAGATTGTATTTTTTTTGTTAAAGAATTTCTTATCCCGAATTAGATTAAAGGTTAATGCTATAAAAAGAAACACTGAAAATCCACCTGGTTCCCAGAAGGGACCTGAATTTCTTGGTATTTCAACCTTATAGCCAAGCTCCATTGTATAAATAATAAAATGCTGCCGGTTTGGCTGAAACAAAGTTATTTTATCAAACAAAGGAGTAATATTCGAATATATAAAATCTGCAAGAGAAGGATTTATAAAAATAAGAAAAGTAATAATAAGACTTATAATGGAAAAAAAGTAAATCTGGTTGACAATATATTTATCAATATCCCTGCCAATTATTTTAACAGTAAAATATGCGAAATATATTCTCATAAAATAAGCTACAATAATCCCCAGAATGAACTTATCATAGGCAAGAAGATGTAGCCCGAATAATGCAAGGAAAACCAGATTATAAGAAACAATTACTCTGTCGAATCTTTTTGACTTCATGATAAAAATAATCGTGGTCAAAACAAATCCTGCTATAAGAAATTCATTTCCGAACAAAATAGGCATGGAAGAAACTCCCATTAGAAGATACAGCAGAAAATGATTCAGAAATTTATTTTCTACTTTACCAACTTGAGTAAACCGTGGCTGCATTAAATATTAGATGTGTGCTGATTTATAATTATTGTTAAAAGTACACCCGGTACAAGTTACAAACTACTACAAAATTTTTCGAAATCTTTATGGAACTTAATTTTTTTTACATCTTTTAAAAA
>JBHEKU010000232.1:0-5215 GCA_041859205.1 Ignavibacteria bacterium
TTGAAACAGAAAAGGCCAATGCATTAACCCAAGCCAAAGCATCAAAAAATGAAGGAAAAACAGAAACGATGGCATCGATTTTAAATTCATATAAAAACCGGTCATTTGATGATCTAATTAAATTTTCATCTCGTGAATCAGTAAATCGTGATTTGCCAATTTTGGGTGATAACCCTGATGTAAAGTCAGTATTAAATGATTTGTTGATTTTTTTCTACGCTCAGGATTTGCTTTCAGAAAAATTTGATGCTACCCAAATCAAGAATGCTCAAACCCAATTAAACCAGATAAAACATCAATCTAAATTACTGGATGCAGTAAAAGAAGATGTTGAGTATTATAAAGATTTCAACGCTGCCCTCAAAGAGACAGTTAGTAAAGTTGTTAATTTGGATAAAAGTAAATCGGCAGACGGAGATGCTGAAATTCAAGAATTGAAATTCAAAGAAATCGTTGTTCTATTAGATTTTTTATACAATTACTATGATTATTCAAAATATCCCTATTTATCTAAAATTTTTATTGAAATAGTCAATCGCAAGAAGCCCAATGCTGATGCGGACATTTCGGATTTGTTGATAAAATTATAATTTAAAAATTATGCAACGAATTGTCTTATTATTCTTTATCGTTATTGCTGGGTTTTCGGCAAATTGCCAAACCAATATTCAAGACGGTGATCGCTGTTTTGATAGTGGCGATTATGTTTGTGCAATAAACAACTACGAAAATGCCTTTAAAAATGCAACTGGAAGAGATAAACAGATTGCTGAAATTAAACTCACTAGGGCAAAGTGGTGTGCAGAACATCTCAAAATCGCTAACCAGGCTTTTTCAGAGAAAAAATACTCAACCGCGAAAGAAGAATATCAAAAGGTTTTGGACAGCAACCCGCAGGACAGTTTAGCTCAATTTCAAATAGTTTTATCATTTTACCAATCTTACATCCAGAATGGTGATCTATGTTTTGAAAATGGAGACTACACTTGCTCAATATCCCATTACGAAAATGCCTTTAAAAATGCATCTGGTAAAGACAAACAGGTTGCTGAAATAAAACTCACCAGGGCAAAGTGGTGTGCAGAACATCTCAAAATCGCTAATCAGGCTTTTGAAGCTAAAAACTATTCAACAGCCAAAGAAGAATATCAAAAGGTTTTGGACAGCAATCCACAGGACAGTCTTGCAAAATCTCAAATAGTGATTTGCGATAATGCTTCTAATATACTGAAATTGCGCATAGCAACCTCAGCAGACATTAAAGATATATGGAACAATAAATACGGAATTCTTCCGGAACGCCGCCAAAACCTGAAAAATGCAGGCATTGACCCCGATGATGCCCAAAAAAGAATAAATGCCGGTGAGGGCAAAGAATTAAAAACTGAAATAACTAAAGGAGTACAACAGGAAGGAGAAAAAGAACAAGAAAAAAAAGCATTACAAAATATGCTGGCTAAAGAATACAGTTTATCGCAATATTTTCCTGATCAGGACAAAACTATAAAAAATACAATGCAATATTTTCTAAAAGATAAACTTTTTAAGCCTGAAATGCCTGAAGGCCTTAATATTGTCGATATATCTGTTGTATACAAGAGATATGATAAGTACTATTTCAATAATAATAGTGCGCTCAGCTTCAGCAAATCTTTAGCACAGTATTTAAATGAAAGAAACAAATCTTTTAGTCCTCCAAAGTTGACTTACTTCCAACAAAAATCCACAGAAGTCAATGCCTTTGGCAGTTATAATCATAAAATACATTTAAGTAAAAAAGAAGTAAAGGTTAGGAAAAAAAACAACAAATGGGATGCAGAAAATTTCGAAATTTTAAACCTTATCAATAAGAATTACAATAATACGTTTTCTACACGTCCAGACGGAAAATATTTACTTCATGTCAAGACCGTTACCTTGGGGAAAAATAAATTTTATCAGACATCAGGGTCTAAAATAGAAAAATATGATGGTCCGGGCAACATGTTTTATTCAGTTTTTATTCCCTCAGTCGGAAGAAATAATGTAGGGTTAAAAAACGGTAAATCATGGACATTTGCAATTTTGGGTTTAACTGCAATATCCGTTGGTAGCAAATTATTATCAAATAGTGAATATGATAAATTTTTAAACGCCAACGACCAAATCACATTAGATAAAACCTACGAAAATGCAAACAACCTTAATAAAATTTCCATAGTATCCGGCGGTTTAGGAATCACTTTATATTCTTATAACTTATTATCTGTATTTTCAAAAGGTATAAAAAATAAAAAGAATAAGATACCCAAAACAACGCTGCCGATAATAACAGATGAAATTATTTTACCTTAAATTGATTTTTTATGTTCAAAGCTAATATAATTACAGTTTCTGTTTTGTTTTTTTCTGCCTTTGTAATCTTGAATTCATGCAGGAAAGATGACCCCACTTGGGATTTAAAAAAAACATTACCAAAAGTTCAATCTATATCGGTTACTGACATTAAACCAACATCTGCGTTGGTAAATGCTAAGATGTTACATAACGGTGGTTCGGCAATATTAGAAAAAGGCGTTTGTTTTGGATCATCCAAAAACCCAACTGTGGAAAACGCAAGTAAACAGGTGAATTCCGAAAATGTCGAATCCTTTTCATCAAGAATACAAAATCTTAGCCCATCAAGTACATATTATGTAAGGGCTTATGCAAAAAATGAAACAGGTATTTCATATGGAGGTGAAATTTCATTTAATACAACTTCCTGTACACCATCTGTATCCACAACAAATGTTTCTAATGTTACATCAAATTCTGCATCATCAGGTGGATCAAACCTATCAGATGGTGCAGTAAATATAACTGCTAAAGGCATCGTATGGAGTACCTCACCAAATCCGACAATTTCGCTGTCAACAAGAACAAATGATGGGAATGGCCCGGGTAATTTTATAAGTCAGATGACAAATCTTTCTCCAAATACCAGATATTATGTGAGGGCTTATGTAACCAATGCCTGTACAACATCTTATGGAATTGAATTGAATTTTACCACAAGTTCATGTAATCCATCGCTATCAACAAGCAGCATCACAAACTTTACTTCCAATTCTGCTACTTCAGGAGGATTTAACCTGTCTGATGGTGGCGTAGGTATTACGGCAAAAGGTGTCGTATGGAGTACATTACCAAGTCCAATGATAAATCTATCTACAAAAACTAATAATGGAACTGGTACGAGCAGTTTTGCGAGCCAACTTACAAGCCTTACAGCCAATACCAAATATTATGTCAGAGCTTATGCCACCAATAATTGTACTACATCATACGGTAATGAATTAACCTTTACCACAAGTTCGTGTAATCCATCAGTAACAACAAACAGCATTACCACCGTTAATACAAATTCTGCCACTTCCGGTGGGAGCAATATTTCAGATGGTGGTTCAGCTATTACTCAAAAAGGAATAGTATGGAGCACTTCATCAAATCCAACGATCTCGTTGCCAACCAGAACGTATGAAGGCGGTGGCTCTGGAAATTTCACAAGCTATTTATCAGGACTTTCACCTGGTACTACATATTATGTTAGGGCTTATGTCAGCAATATTTGTGGTACGGAGTACGGGGTAGTAAGAAGTTTTACTACTTTAGGATTATCCAATTATGTAGGCATAATCACCATTGGAAATGGTACATCAACTGAATCAACCACTGCGGATCCAACAATAACACCTTTTGGATCTTATTATTCGGATGCAAGGCATATTTACTTAATAAGGGCTTCAGAAATTGCAAACCAAGGAGGAAGGTCAGGTAATATTGCTAGTATTGGCTTTGATGTTGTTGGAAGAGCTAATATAAACATGCTGAATTTTTCTATTAAAATTGGTACCACATCAGTAAGCGATTTCAATACTACTTCTATTCCGTTTAGTGTTGAAGTATCAACAAATTATGATCCTTTTAATATCGCACTTTATCCAGTTGGATGGTGGGAATTTCGCTTTATTAAGCCTTTCTTTTGGGATGGATCGAAAAATATTATCATAGAAGCTTGTTTTGACAATACTGCTCCTTTTCAAAATTCTACAGTTAGATTTTCTAATACTAGTTTTTTATCAAATGCTTTTATCTTTAGAAATAACAGCTCAGGATGTTCATTGTCCCAAATGTCGCCTCGTAATCAAAGACCAAATATGAGACTTAATTTTAAATGATATCATGTAATTATTAAAAAATAAATGCCATATGACTTTAAGAATATTATTATTAATTTTATTGCCAGTATCTGCTTTTGCCCAGTATACGGTCAATTTTACTTCATCTGCTTATACTGCGGATCTGAATGTCAGTGTTGGTAAAAATATTATTTATGCAGATATTGATGTAGAAATCAGTGAAAATGTAATAAGCGAAGATTTCAGTGTTGGTTTTACGGATTCAAGATATAAAGCAGATGTAATCATTGGAACATCTTCTGTTTCATCAGATATAAAGATTTTTTTGGGTAATTCTCTATCCGCAGATTTAGACATTGATATTTCGGAAAATCAATTGTACGAAGATATTTCAATAGAAATAAAATCAACAGGAAGCGTCGATTATTTAGTGTATAATGAAGATAAATTTTTATCAAAAGAAAAATTAGTAGTTGCATTACTTCCTATTATTAATGCTCATTTAAAGTATAAATTTCCAAAAGTGCCATTCTGGTCCAGACAGAAAGGATTAGGCAGTCCTGAAGAAAGTTTTAAGCCGTCTCTTTACTGTTGTCCGGATTTAGACCACTGGGTTAGCAGTATCAAAGAAAGAGTATTGACTCTAGAAGATGGATCATTATGGTTAATTTACGAAGATGATCAATACATCACAATGTTGTGGTTGCCAATAGATAATATAAAGATTAAAGCCTCAGGGGTGTATGGCCATTACTATTTATCTCGATATGATTCAATAATGAAAAAATATGAAACTGTAAGAGCAATATATGTTAAAAATTAAATTAACGTTAGTTCGATAATTAAATAACAAAATATCAATATGTTACATTTGCAATTATAGTTAGATGAAGAATTAAAACCCTGAAAGCGTGAAATTTTAATAACCGCGGTTGAAAACCCATGGTAAATTGAGTCAAAACCTTGGTTTTGGCCTGCCTACAGGAGGCAGGTGAGATTTTTGCTTGAAAAGTGCAAAAATCATGCTTGTCTGCCTTTGGCATGGACAAAACTAT
>JBHEKU010000160.1:0-2512 GCA_041859205.1 Ignavibacteria bacterium
AGAATATGTTTTAATCAATTTGGTAAAATGTTTTTTCAACAATATAAGTTTTTCTTTATGAGTACCAAATATCATTTCCTCTTGCAATATATGTACAAAACTTTTCTTTCTTGAGGGCAAATCATACCATTGCTTTAAATCTTCTGATTGAAATGCGGTCATTCTCAAATTACTCATATAAAAATTCGGAGTAAGACTAACCCTTTCATCCCAGTCAATTAACTGAGGCATTTTTAGTACTTCAAAAAAACCTTCAAACAAATATTTAGTGTTATGTTTTGCTAAAACTATTAAAATACCTAAAAGTGATATATTCTTACATTCCGAAATCAATTTTATTATTATTCCTTTAACTAATTCATAGTTATCAGAATTTTCAATCAAAAATTTTTCTAACACTATCAATACGTTTTTAACTATTGGTGGCGTAAGTGTACTACTGTACATACTTATACTATTTGCATCTCCGATAAACTGTGCGGGTATACCAAAAATTTTAATTTTAAATTTCCTAATGCGAGTATTAGCAAATTTTTTAGAATCTATTTTAAACCTCTTTGTATAAAAATTTAAAAGTTTTATTGAAAAATCTAAGAAGGCTTCATGATTTATTTGAATTAGAGTATAGAATGAAGAATCATAATAAGAGGGTTGGCTCCATTCATATCTTCTATGTATTCCAAATTCTAATTCACTTAAACGCGAGTGATTATAAACTGATGATTGTATATTTTCTTTTATAATTGCAGAAAGCAATATTTTATTTAGAAAATATGGATCAGAGTAATAAATAATAGGAGTGAAATAAGTTGAAACGATGAAATCAAGAAAGTAGTGATCTCCTGGGGCTACTGGACCATACTTAAAAGGTTTATACTTTCGTTCAAGTTTTGGAAAATAAGATATATGAAGTTTCTCTTTATTTATTTTTCTTCTTAATTTTGCTAGTTTTGTATTTTGTAAACTTTTCCTTTCTTGTTCAAACAAATCAATGAATCTCTTAACTTCACCTTTAGGCTTGATTTTACCTGAGGCAATTTCTAAAAGCTCTTTTACTTCTTCGGGATATTCTGAAAAACAATAAATTGCTAAGGTGTAGTATAACTTTGGAACATTCTGATTCCAAGCATACGTTTTTTGGACTAATGTAATTCCAATTTTTGCTAATTCATTTCTGAAAATAAAACCTTTTTGTGTATTTTTTAACCACAAGATAATAATAATAATCAAATTAATATCAGAAATTTTCTGTAAATAAATATCTCTGTACTTCAGTAAAAAAATTAAGAATGGTATCCAGTAGATAAATATAGGGTATCGGGTAAGTATATATATTTCACTGTCAATAACTGATGGCTCTGCATAGGTGTTTGGTAAGTGATTACTTATGGCAGTAGAATAAAAAAGAAATAGATTTACAAATGAATAAAATTCATTATGGTTTAGATTGAAAATTTCTTGATGAACCTTTTCGTAATAAATAGAGGAATTGCTAGAGCAAAATAAACCTTCAAGCAAAGAATTCTTTAAAGTAGGATTATCTTTGCTAAATTCATACAGTCTTTTCCATTGTTTAAATTCGGTTCTTAAAATATATATAGAGTAATATTTAAAAGCATTTTTCCAAAATGGAAATCTACTTAACACTATATAATTATCTTGAGCAATAGATTTAACGTATAAGTATTTTGCCCAGTCATTGATTAATTTATGAGAAAAAGATATTGTGTTCTTCGTTGAATCGAATACAAATAAATGTTTCTGTACTAAAGATTGAATTAAATTTATCTCATCATTTGAAAACTTTGAAACACTAATAGTATATGAATACTCGCTTGATTGATAATCTAAGAGCTTAAAAATTAAGTTTTGTATTAAAATAGACTTGCGCTGGCTTAATATTATGCTATTCCAATACCATTCTATTATATCTATTTCTTCGATTATATTTTTTAGATTCTCACTGTTTTCATGGTTAATAATTATGATTTTAAGCACTTGGAAATTTTTTAATATACTGGTAAGATGCGGAATTGAAATTAGTGCCTGTAGATTTTGCGATAGTTTAAACAAAGGTAATAAATCCTCTTCAGCGGGTTTTTGTAATTCAAAATACTTCAATGGATTTACGTATGAATTAATTCGTAAATTTATCCTGCTTAGTTCATCAGTTTGAGAGCTTAAAATTAATTTCCCCTTTTTGGAGGTTAATTTTGTTAATAGATTAATTAAAAAATTTACATTGTTGAATATCTGTTCACTATAAGATTTATCTAATCCCTCAATAATGAACATAAATGAAAGATGAGGGTTATTGTTTATTAATTCAGATAAATCAAATTTCAGACCTAAATTGTTTAAGAACTCATTCACCGAGCATTCTAAGTCCGAATAATTTAACCAAATAAGGTTGTTTGATTTTTTTAAATCGTCATATAAAATTTTTAATAACGAGGTTTTTCCAGATCCGGATTCTCCATATATAACTGTTATCTTGTTTTGATCTATGCAA
>JBHEKU010000328.1:0-10052 GCA_041859205.1 Ignavibacteria bacterium
TTCTCCATAAAATTTATTTTCATATTGGAGTTTCTGGCTATCAAACTGTTCTTATCCGCTTTTACTAAAGGACTTATCTCATCTCTCTCCAACACTGCATGTGTAATTATATATTGCACCTCTTCGTCTTCAATATCATTCAATGCTTTTGATGCATCTATTTTTCCTTCCTGAATATATTCATCTAAAAAATAGTGCACTGCCTTCATTACCTGTTGCGCGGTAATGAAATCAGTTTCAAGATTTGATTCCAGATATCCTATCACATCATCTCCGCCCCGTACAAAAATCTCAATAAGTTCAAGCTCTTCCTGCGGAATCCTTTTTCTCTCAACATCGTTTTTTATTTTTGCTCTTTCAGGAAGTACAATGGATGATTGTGGAAAGAACGGCTTCTTATCGTTTTTTAAAAATTTATTCAGCTCGACTTGTAAATCACTTTCGCGAAGATCATAAACTCCTGCAATTTCTTTTAAATATAATGAGCGTTTTATTGCATCAGGAATTTTCCCTATATAAGTAATAATTTCTTTTATAAAATCTGTCTTCTGCGCAATTGTATTCAGTTTATTCTCTTTAGTATAAAGCTCGCCGATAAAATTTATAATTGATTTCTTTTCGAAGATAACATTCTTAAACTCTTCAATTCCTTTTTTAGTAATAAAGCTGTCAGGGTCATCGCCTTCGGGTAAAGTAACAATATCTACATCAAGCCCGCCCTCGAGAATTAACTCAATGCCTCTCTTTGCAGCTTTTATTCCTGCAGCATCTGCATCGAATAGAAAAATAATATTCTTAGTATAGCGTGAAATTAATTTTACCTGCTCTTCCGTCATGGCAGTACCGCTGGTAGCAACAACGTTTTCTACTCCTGCCTGGAAGAGTGAAATCATATCCATGTAGCCTTCTACAAACAGCACATAGTTATTTGCAACGATACTATCCTTGACAAAATTTAATCCGTAAAGGACTTTGCTCTTGCTGTATACTTTTGTCTCGGGTGAGTTAAGATATTTAGCCGTTTTATCGTCTTCAAATAATTGCCGACCGCCAAAGGCAACGACTTTTCCTGACTCGTTAAAAATCGGAAACATAAGTCTTCCTCTGAATCTATCATAATATGATGCCGGCGCATTATCATCATCAGTATCTCTTTTTTTAATGAGACCTGCAGATTCAAGCTCTTCATTTGTGAACAAGTCTTCCTCACGGAAATGACTCATTATTCCGTCCCATCTGTTATATGCATAACCAATACCAAAACGGGTAAGAGTCCCGGGTTTAAGCTTTCTTTTCTTTATATAATCATGCACAACTTTGCCTTCGTTGCCGCTCACGTCTTTTAGAGCATTTACATAAAATCTTGCTGCCTGAACGTTTATATCGTACAGCTTTGCATATTCATCATAGTTAGCGATTTCTTTTTTATTGTATTGTATATCAATGCCTGCGCGCGATGCAAGTTTTTGTGCAGCTTCGAAGAAAGAAATTTTTTCAAAATCCTGAATAAAGCGGAACATATTTCCGCTGGCTCCGCAGGAAAAGCAGTGATACACTTTTTTTTCCTGAGAGATATTCATGGAAGGATTTTTATCGGGATGGAAAGGACAAAGCGCAAGAAAATTCTTCCCGCGTCGTTTTACGTTTATATAGGTTGAAATTACATCTACTATATCATTAGCATTATTAATTTCGTCAATCTTTTCCGAAGGTATTCGCATATACTAATTTAATATTTCTGCAAAATAATTTCCAATGGATAATATAGGCAGTGCATTTATTGAAATTATTTATTAGGGATTAAAAAGGTAAGGACATAATTCCGGCGAGAGAATTATGTCCTTTGGCAGATCGCTTAAGCGTGGCGGGATACTAAGAACTTATTTGGCTATTTTACCAATACCATAGATTTTGTGATAGTGTTTCCGTTTGTGAGGAGCCTGTAAAAATAAACTCCGCTGTTCAGATTCACGCCGTCGAATTTCAGCTGATAACTTCCGGCTTCTTTAATTCCGTTAAATAAATTCTGAACTTCTTTTCCTGATATATCATAGACTTTAAGTGATATAAATCCTGATTTCGAAATATCGAATTTAATTGTTGTTTCAGGATTGAAAGGATTAGGATAGTTCTGATATAAATTTATTGAAGAAGGAACTTCTGTACTGATTTGTGTAACGGAGACGATGTTGTCTTTTTTGTAGATGACTCCGTCATAGCCTACTGCAAATCCTTTAGAATTTATATTTGTTATGGAAATTAATGGAGATGTTGTAGGGATAGTTTCTTCGCTCCACGTTAAACCACCGTTCGATGTTTTTATAATTTTTCCTGAATTTTCATAACCTCCGTCTGAGTTTACGGAGCCGCACCCATAAACCACATTTTCATTCACAACTGTTATTTTATTTATTAACCATCCTAAAGTATCATTCAGAACATAATTCCAAGTGTTTCCTCCGTCAGTAGTTTTTGCGATAAACCGGTTTTTAGGGAGTGAAAATGATGTAGGTCCGCCGCTTGCGAATCCCGTGTTGGAATTAACAAACATTATGGAGTAAACTAAATTATATCCATTAGCAGAATTTGTAAAAACTGATATCCAGTTCACTCCGCTGTTGGTAGTTTTATAGATTTCATTTCCTGCGCCTACAAACCCTGTTGTGGAGTTAATAAAATTCTGCGACACTAATGCTATTAAAAAAGGATTCGGAATCTCTGTCCAGTTAGTTCCGGCATTAGTGGTTCTGAATATTTTGTTGGGTCCGCCATTCAAATACAAACCGCCGGACATAAATCCTGTCTGAGAATTGAGAAACTCTATACTTTTTAGCCAGATGTTCATATAATCAGGACCATCTGCAAACCAGTTATTACCTCCGTCAGTTGTTTTGAATATTCTGGTATAAAACGAATCAGTAGTATTTTGAGTCGCGAAATGGTTTCCGAAAATATATCCAGTTAACTGGTCCTTGAAATAGACAGTTCTCATCTGCAAGGTGGTATCTGATGAAACGGCAATGCGATTCCATTGGATTCCTCCATTTATAGATTTTAATACTACGCCTGAATAGCCTACAGTGAATCCGGTGTTGTCATTCAGAAAGTAAGTACTTCTTAATGCTGAATTGACACCTGAATTTACCTGATACCATCCCGTTTGGGAGAAGCACAGATTTGTGAAAAGAAAAATAATGAGAATAGCACGGATGCTTTTCATTTTAATTTTATTTAGGTTAATAAATAAGAGACTAAAGAATAAAACTAAGATGTACAGTTATTTATTATAGATTCGGTTTAATGAAGTAGAGTGTGGTGTTATAGAATTTTGTTTTATGTAGAAATGTATATGGGCGTATTAGATTTTCATTAACTTACTTAAAATTTGCAAGTATTTAAAAGGTAAAATTCTTCCCCCATTCAAAACAGGAACATTTTTGAAGCTGAATTGTTTTCAATTAAAAATTATATGCTCTTTTGTATATAATTGAAATTCTTATAAACTATTATTAAGTTAATGTCAGGATGTTTAGCGAATGTTATTAATTTTTTATAGTTACTTAATGTTAATTTTGTATGGTTGTAAAACCCTCAATTTGTCTCTATGAAGAAAAAAATTCTTTTTATCTGCGGGTCTATAAATCAGACAACTATGATGTACAAGATATCCCAACAGCTGCCTGAATACGACCACTATTTCACCCCATATTATGCCGACGGTTTTTTAAAAATGCTCTTAAAAGCAGGCTTGGTTGAGTACACCGTGCTTGGCGGCAAATTCAGAAAAAACACAGAAAAATTCCTATCAGAAAGAAACCTGAAAATGGATTATGAAGGCAAACAGCATGATTATGATTATGTCTTCACGTGCAGCGATTTATATATTCCTAAAAATATAAAGAAGAAAAAAATAGTTCTGGTTCAGGAAGGTATGACTGACCCGGAAAAACTTAACTACTATATAGTAAGATATCTCGGGTTACCCCGTTATCTTGGAGCAACTTCATTGACAGGACTTTCGCATGCTTATACTTTATTCTGTGTTGCATCGGAAGGATATAAAGATTTTTTTATAAAAAAAGGATGCAATCCCGATAAAATAATTGCAACAGGAATTCCGAATTTTGATAACTGTAAAGAAAATCTAAATAATAATTTCCCGTATAAAAATTATGTTTTAGTCTGCACTTCAGATGCGCGTGAAACAATCAGCTATGAAAACAGAAAGAAAACAATTTTGGAAGCGGTGAAAATTGCCAATGGCAGACCATTGATTTTCAAGCTTCACCCCAACGAAAAAGTTGAGCGTGCTACCCGCGAGATAAATGAATATGCTCCGGGCGCAATGGTATTCGATTCCGGCAATACAAACGAAATGATTGCAAATTGCGATATACTTATTACACGATACTCAACTGTTGTATATGTAGGACTTGCACTTGGAAAAGAATGTTACTCGTATTTTGATATAAATATGCTGAAACGTTTAACTCCTATGCAGAACGGCGGTAATTCTCACAGAAATATTGCAGATGCATTTCGCAAAAGAGTTGTTCAAGAGCAGCACGGTGATTTCGTTCCGGATTATATCGATTCTTTCGAAACAGCTAAAACCATGTGAAGTATTTAAACTATGTTTTTACTTGTTTTATTACCCTTTACACAATGTATATCCATTTACTTTGGATTTCTAATCTCATTAGAATTTATTAGTTTTGAACCTTAATATGTTTATTATTTTAGATACTTTTTAATTGGATTCCGACGGTAGTTTAAATATAGTAGTTGTAGTACAGGCGCGAACCAGCTCATCACGTTTGCCAAACAAAGTAATGCTTCCGCTCGCCGGCGAACCTCTCCTTGTCAGAATGATGGAGAGAGTAATGGCTTCCAAAACCCCTACAAAATTTGTTGTTGCAACTTCTACAGAAGAGGAAGATGATGAAGTTGAAGAGCTTTGTGAGGATTATAATTACACTTGCTTCAGAGGCAGCCTGGATAACCTTCTTGAGAGACATTATCTAGCCGGTCTTGAATATAAAGCAGATGTAGTTGTAAAAATCCCATCCGATTGCCCGTTAATTGATCCTAAGATAATTGATAAAGTAATCAATTATTATATTCGCAATAAGGATAAATACGATTTTGTAAGCAATCTCCATCCGCCTACATATCCTGACGGAAATGATGTTGAGGTTATCCCTATGCCTGTATTAAAAATTACCTATGAAAATGCCCTGATGAATATGGAGCTTGAACATACTACACCTTACATCTGGGAGCGCCCTGATGAATTCAGAATAGGTAATGTAGTATGGGAAACGGGACTGGACTATTCTATGACTTACCGTTTTACAATTGACTACAGAGAAGATTATGAATTTATTAAGGCAGTATATGATGAATTATATGAAGATAATCCTCAGTTCAGTCTTGATGACATTTTAAAACTTCTTGAAGAAAAACCGGAGATAAAAAAACTCAACGAAAAATATATCGGTGTAAACTGGTACAGAGATCATCTCGATGACTTAAAAACCATTTCACCTGACGATACGCGTCATACAGAATTTTAACAGTTTAAAATAAATGGATATAAATAAGCTTAACGAATTAAAACAACGGGCTTTCAATGTCCGTGAACATATCATAGGAATGTCAACAGACGGCGGATGCTTCATAGGGGCATCGCTTTCATGCGCAGACCTGATTGTGTATTTATATGATTCATATCTTAATGTTACCAAAGATACTTTAAAAGATCCGAACAGAGATTACTTCTTTTTATCAAAAGGTCATGATGTTCCTGCACTATACGGAACATTTGCTGAAATAGGATGGATTGAAAAAGACAGATTGAAAAATCATCTTAAGCCAAACGATTTTATTTACTGGCATCCGAACAGAAATATTCCCGGAATAGAATTTCATTCCGGTTCACTCGGACATTTATTAAGTGTTGCCATAGGTGTTGCACTTGATTGCAAGATGAGAAAGCAAACAAACAAAGTTGTAGTGGTTCTCGGAGACGGCGAACTTAATGAAGGAACAATATGGGAAGGCGCTTTAGTTGCTGCTGCAAAGAAACTTGATAACTTAGTGGCAGTTGTAGATAGAAATCAGTTTCAGGCGAATATCAGAACAGAAGAACTGATACCGCTGGAATCTATAGAAAAGAAATTTGAAGCATTCGGATGGGACACTCACAGAGTTAACGGACATGATTTTGAAGCTATGGATAATACTTTCAAATCAGTAAAGCTTGGCGAAGGAAAACCAAATGTTGTTATTGCTGATACAGTAAGAGGCAAAGGGCTTCCAAGCATTGAAGCAAGAGCAGACAGATGGTTTGTAAATTTTAAGCATGATGAAATTGATATGCTTTTAAAAGAGTTACATGGGGAAGAGACAGCAAAGCTGACTTCCGAAACCATTGTAGCAAGATAATACCAACAAAAAAATTTGATTCAAAACCCCCTTAATATTGAAACCGATGATGGTGCAGCCACCATTGAAAAAATCTATGCTTTAAATAAATCAGCATGGGATTTAAAAAATAGCGACGTACGCCTTGCAATGGATTACGCT
The DNA here is from genome assembly GCA_041859205.1 of Ignavibacteria bacterium. Classification (GTDB taxonomy): domain Bacteria; phylum Bacteroidota; class Ignavibacteria; order Tepidaquicellales; family Tepidaquicellaceae; genus JAFDZO01. The sequence continues at coordinate 6,589 of JBHEKU010000328.1, forward strand.
CAAAAAGCTGTGCGTATGGCATTGGGTTTAAAACCGGAAGAAGAGATTTATTCTTCGATTACGAATAACACAATTTCTCCCATAGAGAACAAAAAACTTCTCGGAGACTGCCTGCATATTTTATCCTGGCTTGATGTAGAGTTTTCCAAGTTTGATATCGCTATTGTTTCTCTAAGTTATGCAAAAAAACTTTTTGAAGAGATTGATGATAAAGATTCACTGTGTAAAATTTATGTAATACTGGGAAGTGTTTATGTTTTAAAGGGAGAATTTAAAACGGCCATTCAATACAACCTTGAAGGATTAAAAATAGCTGAAGATGATAATAATAAAGAAAATGCCACCATTCTTTTAAGTAATGCAGGACTGACATACTGGAATCTCGGAGATAATAAAAAGGCATTCGAATTTATTTCGAAGAGTCTCAAAAATAAACGAGAGAAGGGCGATAAATTAGATATAGCAAAATCTCTCAACAATATCGGATTAGTTTATAATGCGATGGGAGATTACTACAAGGCACTTGAAGCATACAACGAAGCATACAGCATTGTTGAAGAGCTTGATGAAAAAAAAGGAGTAGGTATTCTTTATATGAATATCGGTTTGATTTACGAAAGACTTGGCGAGACTGATAAGGCAGAAAGTTTTCTTTACAAAGCTCTTGAATCTTATAAATCAGTTGATTACAAAAAAGGAATCGGAGAGTGTCTTGTTAATTTAGCTCTTGTAACGCGTGTTGCCGGCAGAACAGAAACTGCATTAAGATATGCATACGAAAGTTTTGAAGTCGCAACAGCTATTGGTGATAAGAAAGTAATTGCATTTACTTTTCAGGAGATAATGAATGTCTTCAAGGATAAAAAGGATTATAAAAAAGCATTAGACTTCGCTCTGAAATGTTATGACTTAAGAAAAGAAATTGAACACAAGGCGGGAGTAATGGGTATCTGCGGAGATATAGGTGAGTTATTAACTGAGATGAATGATATTGAAAAAGCTCTGAAATTTTTAAATGAAGGCATTACTTTAGGTAAAGAAGTCGGCTCAAAAGCAGAACTCTTAAACCTTTATCAAAATGCTTCTAAGTGTTATGAACTGACAGGCAATTTTAAAGAAGCTGTGGAGTTTTTAAAAAAACACATCGAGCTAAGAGATATTGTTTTCAGCGAGGAAACGAATAGAAGAATTCAAAATGTACAGACACAGTTTGAAGTTGTGCAGGCGCAAAGGGAATCGGAAATATACAAACTTAAAAATATTGACTTAGCGGAAGCAAATAAAAAGCTTGAAGATATGAATCAGGAGAAGAACGAATTTTTAAATTTAGTCTCTCATGATTTAAAAAATCCGCTAAATTCTATTTACGGATTTTCTAATCTTCTTGTAGAAGATATTAATACTTTATCGAGAGAAGAGATTTCAGATTTTGCATCCAATATAAATATCAGTTCGATGGCTATGCTTGACCTTGTGAATGAAATTCTGAATTCTGAAATGATGGACTCCGGCAGATATGAACTGAACAATGAACTGATTGATTTAAACGTACTGATAAACTCTCTTATCAGTATGAATAAATTTCAGTTAAGACAAAAAGAGATAAAAATTGTTTTTAATGATAAGATTATTTCACATGTGTTCAACGATTCAAATGTCATTAAGCAAATTATAAGTAACCTGCTTTCAAATGCAATAAAATTTTCACCGGAAGGCAGAAGCATCTATATAACGGTTGCTCATAACAAATCCGATTCTTCTACATGGATTGGAATTCAGGATGAAGGTCCGGGATTGACTGAAGAAGACAGGAAAAAATTATTTACTAAGTTTGCAAGACTATCGGCCAGACCGACTGCAGGGGAATCCTCAACGGGACTGGGACTTTCAATCGTAAAAAAGCTTGCAGATATAATAAGCGCAAAAGTTGTATGCGAATCAGAACACGGTAAGGGCGCTAAATTTATTTTGCAAATACCTACAACACCATTAAAAATTAAAAAATAATTATTAAATTTTATTAATGACTTACGAAGAAATACTTAAAAAACTTGTTGACGAAGACGAACGGTTTATTGTAATGACTGCAGAAAACAGGGCAGCAATAAGAAATCTTCCAAATCAAATTGGTGATAGATTTATAGATACAGGAATTACTGAGCAGACATTAGTCGGCTCAGCAGCAGGACTTGCGCTCAGAGGGAGAATTCCTGTAATACATGCGCTTGCAACATTTTTAACAATGAGAGCTTTTGAATTTATAAGAACAGATGTTGGAATTGGAAATCTTCCTGTGAAAATTGTGGGCGGCTTTTCAGGATTTATGTCCGACGGAAACGGCGCAACGCATCAGTCACTTGAAGACGTTTCTTTAATGAGAGGAATACCAAATGTAAATGTCTGGTGCCCTGCAGATGAAGAAGATATGCTGATAGGGCTTGAGACAGTTTTAAAAAGCGAATCACCTTTTTATATCCGTTACAACAATACAAAGTCGTCAGTATCACACAACAAAAATTTTGAAATAGGAAAAGCTGAAGTAATTTCAGAAGGAACTGATGTCGCCATTTTAGTTTACGGATTTTTACTCGGAGAAGCTGTTAAAGCAAAAGAAATTCTTGAAGCACAGGGGAAATCTGCGAGACTTATTAATCTCAGAACTGTAAAACCTATCGATGAAGAAGTAATTTTAAAAGCTGCTAAAGAATGTAAAATGATACTTACTGTTGAATACCATTTTTTAACAGGAGGATTGTATTCAATTATAGCAGAATTGTTTTTGCGAAATCAAATCACAGCTAAAGTTATTCCTGTAGCAATGGATAACAAATGGTTCAAGCCCGTTCTTGGTCAGGATTTACTTGAGTACGAAGGATTTACAGGAAAACAGATTGCAGAGAAAGTTTTGAAAAATTTATAAATAAACTTATAAAGAAGTTTACATTAACTAAACATTCGATTCTTATATTTATTCTTAATTATGCCAAACAAAGTAGAATTTAACGCAAGCAATCCCGATATATCCAAATCAAACGAAATTTTTTCGCGAAGCGAAGGATTAATTCCGGCGCATACACAGACGCTTGCAAAAGGTCCCGGTCAATGGATAAAAGGCGTTGCGCCAAAGTATCTTGTTAAAGGAAAAGGATCACATGTATGGGATGCTGACGGAAATGAATACATAGATTATAATATGGGCATCGGTCCGATTTCACTTGGCTATTGCTATGATAAAGTTGATGAAGCGATTAAGAATCAGCTTGCCGATGGCATTACATTTTCATTAATGCATCCGCTTGAAGTAGAAGTTGCAGAACTTGTGAAGTCAGTTGTTCCTAATACAGAGTCAGTCCGTTACTCAAAAACAGGATGCGATATTACTACTGCTGCAGTTCGCTTAGCCCGGGCATTTACAGGAAGAGAAAAAGTTTTATGCTGCGGTTATCACGGCTGGCATGACTGGT
>JBHEKU010000332.1:0-10650 GCA_041859205.1 Ignavibacteria bacterium
TTTGAATCCTATCAAAGAAAATATCTCTATTAAAAATCTTTTCCCTCCTATTATGATTGGCTATATGTTTAATTCTGTTATTCCGAGAGGAGGGGAGTTTACACGCCCGATAATTCTTGCAAGGAATGAAAATATTTCTAAAGCGGCATCGTTCGGTACTATACTTGTCGAAAGAATATTTGATGTATTAAGTGTGCTTGCAGCATTCGGAATTTCTCTTTTTGCTTTCAGAGATAAATTAGGTGCTGCATTTCCTGAGTATAATATCGAAAAGATTGCTCTTATTGCCTCCTTGATAACTTTAGGCATAGTATTATTCCTTCTTTTAGTGATTTTCAATTATGAAAAATCCGAAAAAGTAATTGAGAAGCTGACGATAAAATTCCTTCCGGTCAAAATTCAGGTGAAAGTCCGGGAGTTTTTTGTATCTACGCTTAGCGGGTTTTTATTTATTAAATATCCGAAACAATACTTACCAATTTTTATTTATACTGTACTTATCTGGTTTATGTATATACTTTCGGCTTACATTACATTTTTTGCCTGCGGAATAAATTCGCTGAATTTAGTAGATGCAAATCTGGTACTTACAATGATAACCTTTGCAATGTTTTTGCCCCTGCCGGGAAATTCAGCAGGAGCGTTTCATTACATTTGTACGGGTACACTTGTAAATATTTTTGGAATCGATAGGGAAGTTGCATTCGGATATGCAACTGTGAATCATTTAACAGGATTTATACTGCAAATTCTAATTGGTGCTTTTTATTTCTTCAAAGAAAATTATAAAGTAAAAGATTTACAAAATTAATTTTACTTATTTCCTTCCTCTTCAAGCTTCATTCTTTTTCTTTCTTTAAAGTACCCTAGAATTATCGGAAGAACTGATAAAATAATAACTGCTATTACAACTTTTTCAAAATTATTTTTAACTATCGGAATCTGACCGAAAAAGTAACCAAGCAGCGTCATTGAAGCTACCCATACAATTCCACCTATAACATTATACGCTACAAACTTTCTATAGTCCATCTTTCCGACACCTGCTAATATAGGAGCGAAAGTTCTTGCAAACGGAACAAAACGCGCATAGATAATTGCTTTACCGCCGTGCCTGTCGTAAAACTCCTGAGCTTTTATAAGATATTTTTTCTTGAAAAATCTGGAATCTTCTTTATTAAAAATTTTCGGTCCCGTTTTTCTGCCGAACCAGTAGCCGACAGTATCACCGATAATTGCAGCAAGCATAAGCTCAACATTTAATACAAGTATATCAACCTTAAGAATATCCTGTGAAACAAGCAGACCTGCTGTTAATAACAGTGAATCTCCCGGCAGGAAAAACCCGATAAGAAGTCCTGTTTCTGCAAATACAATAATTATTAACGCTGTGAAACCTCCCCAGTTTATAACTTTTTCAGGGGACATTATGGTCTTAAAAAACTCTATTATTTCGTTCATTCAAATTTAGTTATCGTATAATTTACTTATTAAAAATTTGAGAATAAATTTATAAATTAATCTTTAATCTTTTATTTTTTATTTTAAATAACGAATGAAAAATGAGAATGAAAAAATTAAATATTCAAAGCAGGTATATGTTGTTTTTTTATTGTTAACACTTATATGGAATGCATCAATATTTCTAGCCCCGTTATTTCTGGAACTGGGCGGCGCGTTCACAAAGTTTTCCCTGTTCATTTATTATTTTTTTTCGCCTGTATGCCATCAGCAGGATGCGCGTTCATTTCATTTATTCGGTTATAAGCTGGCAGTTTGCTCACGATGCGTCAGTATATATTTGGGATTTTTAATCGCAGTTATTTTCTATCCTGTAAAGATTAAATTGAGTAATACGGAACTTCCTCCTCTTTGGTTCTTATTAATTCCGGTTCTATTAATAGCCGCAGATGCTTTTTTTGATATGTTCGGATTATTTGCAAATTCATATTTTTCGCGGAGCATTACAGGAGCTATCACAGGCTTCGTTCTTCCGTTTTTCCTTATTCCGGGTTTCGTAAAACTTGTAAACGATATTTCAAAATCTTTCTTCAAAAAATCTAAAAGTTTTTAATGAATAATAGTCCAAACAAACTCACTCCTGTTATAATAAGCACGGCCGTAATGATTGTGCTTTCATCCGTTCCCGGATTAAATTTAATAAATACATTTTGCTGTATGGGAATAATCCTCGGGGGATTTATCGGAGTCAATTATTATTCAAGACAGCTTATTGCAAATAATTTACTCCTTTCACAAAAGGATTCAATTTTAATCGGACTGCTTTCCGGGATTATTGCTGCCATTGTAAATACCGGTGTATCGCTTGCCGTCAGTCTTTTCTCAAAGATAAATCCCATGGCTGAAGTTATGGAAATGATGAGCACGATGGGCAGACAAGTACCGCCCGAAGCAATGGAAATAATGGATAAGCTTTCACAGGAGTTTACAAAATACGGCTACTCGCCGACATTAACAATAATTACTTTTGTTATAAATATTATTCTGTATCCGCTCTTCGGAATGCTGGGTAGTTTCATAGCATATCAGATATATAAAAAGAAAAATTTGCAGCAACCAAACTTACCAAATTTATAAAGTAATATGATGTTCGAATACTCCGGCGCAATACATATGCATTCAACTTATTCAGATGGAACCGGTACAGTTCCTGATATTATGCGGTATGCGAATGAAACAAATTTGGATTTCGCAATACTCACTGACCACAATACTATGGGGGCAAGGGATGACGGATTTGAGAAATGGTATAACGATTCTATGTTGATTGTCGGATATGAAATGAACGATTTGCAAAATAAAAATCATTACCTGACATTTGGCCTGGATAAAGTAATCGGTTCCTATGAAAAGCTCGATGATGGAGAGCTCGGCTCTATATTAACAGCTGAAGAATATGTAAAGAAAATAAATGATGAAGGCGGCTTTGGTTTTACTGCTCACCCTGATGAAAAAAGGAACTGGCTTCCTGACCATCCTTCATATCCGTGGCAGGCATGGGATGCTGAGTTTACAGGCATTGAAATCTGGAATCACATGAGCGAATGGATTGAAGGAATGAATGAGAAAAATAAGCTGCAGCGGTTTTTGCATCCGCTTCGCTCTATCATTGCTCCGCCGGAAAGCACTTTACAAAAATGGGACGGGCTTAATACAAAAAGAAAAGTTGTAGGCATTGGCGGAATTGACGCGCATGCGCATAAGCAGAACATTATGGGATTTTATGAAGTAGAGATTTTCCCTTATAAAGTTTTGTTTAAATCAATAAGAACAAATGTTCTTCTTGAAACAGAAATTAAAAAAAATAATTCTCAGACGTTTCATCATGATAAGTTAAAAATTCTTAATGCATTGAAGAATGGAAATTCTTTTGTTGTGAATACATATCACGGCAGCGGAAAAGGATTTAGATTTTTTGCAGACTACAACGGAAAATCTTATATAATGGGCGATGAAATTATTTATGATAATCCCGATAAAAAAATAATTTTGAGAGCGCTGATTCCGGAGAAGGCAAAAGTAAGATTGATTAAAGACGGAGTTTGTATTGATGAATTTGAATCTATGGAATGTCTATGGGATTCAGATGAAAAAGGAAGTTACAGAATTGAATGCTGGAAGAATGATAAAGGATGGATTTTTTCAAATCACATTAGAGTATTATAGCAGTTAATATAGGGGCAAATCCAACTTGATAAAAAAAGTAAAGCAGTATACGAAAAAAGACAGCGCAATTAACTCGAATTGCGGAGTCTTCGGAATTTATAATAATCCCGAAGCAGGAATTCTTACATATTACGGACTTCATTCATTGCAGCACAGAGGGCAGGAAGCTGCAGGTATCGTTGCATCGGAATATCTCGAAGGGGAAAGCAGATACAGGTTTAATATTCATAAAGACCATGGGCTTGTATCAAATGTTTTCAGGGATGAAAAAATTTTAACGGATGTTTTAAAAGGTAATGCTGCAATAGGGCATACAAGATATTCTACAACAGGTGCATCTGATAAGAGAACGAACATTCAGCCGTTCAAAGTTATTTACAAAGGCGGCAATCTTGCTCTCTCTCATAACGGCAATCTAACAAATACAAAAGAGCTTCGTAATTATTTACAGAATGAAGGAACACTGTTTCAGACTTCAACAGACAGCGAACTTTTGCTTCACTTGATTGCGAGAAGCAAGAAGGAAACAATCGAAGATAAAATTTTAGATGCAGTTTCTTATATTCGCGGTGCGTATTCAATTTGTATTTTAACGGATGATAAGCTGTTTGCAATAAGAGACCCATACGGTGTAAGACCGTTTTGTATGGGTAAGCTCGGCGATAGTTTTATCTTTGCCTCTGAAACCTGCGCACTTGATATTGTGAATGCAGATTATGTCCGTGATGTAATGCCCGGGGAAATGATTATTATAGATAAGGAAGTAATTGAAACACAAAAAGAGAAATCAATACAGTTTGCAAAAGTTGATAAGTACAGGCATTGTGTATTTGAATATATATATTTTTCAAGACCGGACAGTATTGTTTTCGAGGAGAAAGTTGATAAGGTAAGAAGAAGAATAGGAAAGAACCTTGCTCTTGAAAGTCCACCGCCGCATAAAGACGGGGATGCAAAGCGTGTTGTAGTTATAAATGTTCCTGACTCTTCCAACACTGCTACATTGGGATATTTCAGTGAAGCTATAAAGCATAATAAAGATATTAAGAATGAAATAGGATTGATACGCAGCCACTATGTAGGCAGAACATTTATTCAGCCCGGACAGGATAAAAGAGAGATGAAAGTAAGAACAAAGTTTAATATCGTAAAAGGTGTTCTTGCGGATAGAAAAGTTGTGATGATAGATGATTCGATTGTAAGAGGCACAACTTCAAGGCTGCTTGTTGATTTACTTAAGAAAGCAAAGCCGAAAGAAATTCATTTGAAGATTACTTCACCGCCTATAATTTCACCGTGCTATTACGGAATGGATTTTCCTTCTAAAGGTGAGCTGATTGCAAATCAGAAACATCAGAATATTGAAGAGATTAGAGATTACCTGGGAGTTACATCTTTATCTTATCTTTCAGAAGAGAAATTGCTTGAAGGCGCGCCGAATACTCATCCGGAAACCGGATTTTGTACTGCATGCTTTACCGGAAATTATCCTATTCAGATAGAAGGCTTAGATGAGTTTTCAAAGAGCGGATTAGATGATTAACAAATTTTAAAATAAAAATTTTACATTAACAGATATGAATAAAGAACAATTAGATTTTCACAAAACGAGAAGACATGAGTTTTCAAGATTAATGGGTGAGGATTCGATTGCCGTTATTTTCGGCAATACTCATATCAATAAATCATATGATGCGAATTACAATTTCAGACAGCACAAGAATTTTTATTATCTCACAGGATTTTTAGAGGCGGATTCAGTTCTTATGCTTTCGCAAAACGGAATAAAATATTTTGATTACGATACAAAAAAAGAAACTGTATCAAAAGAAATTTTATTCGTTCAGGAGAAAGATGAAACAAAGGAAACATGGACAGGTGTAAGACTTGGCGCAGATAAAGTAAAGCAGGAATTAGGCATAGCTGATGCCAAAGATAACTTTGACCTGCCCGATTTTTTGAATTATAATCTATTCAAAGGATATAAAAGACTTTTTATAAATTTTGCAGATCTGATAAGTTTAACTGGTGAAATAAAAGAGTTTGCTACACAGTTTGTTGATGGTTTAAGAAGCCTTGCACCGTCTATTCAAATCCTTGATTCTTCTTTTATCTTGGGTAAGATGCGCAGAAGAAAAACTACCTATGAATTGAAGCTTATGCAATGCGCAGCAGATATTTCTGCAAACTCATTCAATGAAACCCTGAAAAAAATTAAGCCCGGCATGGCAGAATATCAGGTGCAGGCAAATCTTGAGTATCATTATAAATTCAACGGTTCATCGGATAATGCTTATCCTCCGATCTGCGCTTCAGGGAACCATGCAAACATCCTTCACTATGAAGAAAATAATGATACATTGAAGGAAGGGGATTTAATACTGATTGACTCAGGCGCTGAGTACGATTATTTTTGTTCGGATATCACGCGCACATTTCCTGTCTCAGGAAAATTTTCTAAAGAGCAAAAAGAAGTTTATGAAATTGTTTTAGATGCAAATAAGCAGTGCATCAAAAAAGCAAAGGAAGGCGTTAAGTTCGATGATTTAAAAAATTTCTGTGATAAAGTTTTAGCTGAAGGTATGGCTTCAAAAGGAATATTGAAGAATAAAAAACTTTATAAAAAATATACTGTACACGGAGTAGGGCATCACATAGGATTAGATACGCATGATGCAGTCCCTTACAGATTAAATAAAGAGCTTGATGATAGGCTTGTAGTCGGCGATGTGATTACTATTGAACCGGGATTATATTTTCCGATAGGCTCAAAAGATATTCCGAAAAAATACTGGGGAATTGGTGTGCGTGTTGAAGACGATGTTGTTATAGGAAAAAACGGATGCCTGAACCTTACAAAAAATGCCGTCAAAGAAATTGACGACATTGAAAAGTTAATGGCTGAAAGCAAGCAATAATTTTTAGACTATAGCAAAGTCTATTTTCTTTGAGAACATATTCACCCTTGAAACTGCAATTCTGACTTTATCGCCGGCGCGGAGAACTCTTTTAGTTCTTCGCCCGATTGCAATGTGTTTCTTATCATCATACTCGTAATAATCATCTTCAATATCTTTAAATCTAACCATACCTTCAATCAGAATATCATTTATCTGAACATATACACCGAACTGAACAATTCCGGAAATGATACCGTCGTACTCTTCACCGATTCTGCTTTGCAGATATTCAATTTGTTTTATTTTAATAGATTCACGTTCAGCAGCAACTGCATTCTGCTCGCGTTCCGAACTGCGTTTGCAAATATCCGGAAGTATTTGATTATAATGATTAACAATTTTCGGCATATTTTTCTTTGCATTCATATAATCGAATAAAACTCTGTGCACTATCAGATCAGGGTAACGTCTGATAGGGGATGTGAAGTGTGTGTAATGGTCAAAGCCAAGTCCATAGTGCCCGATATTTTTGTGAGTATAAATTGCCTTAGCCATTGAGCGGATAAGCAAATCATTTATAATATATTCTTCCGGCTTTCCTTTAACTTCCTCTAATAATTTTCCAAGTGAGTCCTTGTTATTTACATCAACTTTATATCCGAACTGATTTACAAACTCAGAAAGATTTTTTAATTTTTCTATATCGGGATTATCATGAACTCTGTATATAAACGGATATAATATCTCGGATTCTTTCTGTAAATTTTTAACATAAAGCGTTGCGCAAATATTAGCAAGCAGCATAAATTCTTCAATCAACCGCATTGTTTCCAATCTTTCTTTCGGAACGATTTTTATAACTCTTCCTTTCTTATCAAATACAAATTTCACTTCACGCGAATCGAAATCAAGTCCGCCTGATTTAATCCTTTTCTCTGTCAGGCATTTTGATACTTTATACATCAATAAAAGCTCTTTGGAAAAATCTCCTTTTTTCTTGTCAATTATTTCCTGTGCTTCTTCATAGGTAAATCTTCTTTTACTGTTTATAATAGTTTTCTTTATCTCGAAACTTTTTATTGTATATTTTTTGGTAAGATTGATAAAAATTGAAAAAGTTAATCTGTCAACGTTCGGTTTTAATGAGCATATATCGTTCGATAGATTTTCCGGGAGCATTGGTATTACTCCGTCAACAAGATAAACACTTGTACCTCTGTGCAGAGCTTCTTTATCAAGCTCGCTACCTTCTTTTACATAATGTGAAACATCGGCAATATGAACACCTAGCAGGTATCCGTCAGCAGTTTTTTCAAGAGAGACTGCATCATCAAAATCGCGCGCATCTTTCGGGTCTATTGTAAAAATTGTGCTTTCCCTTAAATCAAGTCTTCCCTTAGTTTCCGAAACAAACTTTATTGCTTCCGCTTCTTTAATTACCTGAGGCGGAAAATCTTTTTCCAATGCAAATTTCTTCGCAATAGAGTTTAGCTCGGCTTCTGCATTACCTGACTTTCCTAAAACTTCTTTGATAATTCCTTTTAGATCAGTTAACTCATTGCTTATATCATCAGGATTTAAAATCTCAACATAAACCTTATCTCCGTCTTTTGCTCCGTTGAAAGCTTCCTTTTGTATATAAATATTTTTCTTAATATTTCTTGAATCGGGAAATACCGTGCCGTAGCTTCTGTTATTTTCAAAATCACCGGTTACAAATTTAAATTCTTTTCTTGAAATATTTGTAATCTCGGCAAAAGGAATTCCGTCAATATCTTTTAAAATAAATGTAACTTTATCTGCAAGGTTCATTGCCTTGTTGCTTGTGCCTATTACTTTATATCTTATTTCATCGCCGGCTTTATCCAGATATTTAATCTCAAATCTGCCGTCGCTTCCGAAATCTATAACACCTTCAAGCTTAGACTCTTTAGGAGTAGTATTTAAAAAATATACTTTCCCGTCCTTGGAAATAAGTCCTTCATCCATTAAATCGTACAGAAGATTTCTAAGTGCTTCGATTTTAAATCTTGGGAGGCTAAGATTTTTTAAAAGAGCATGCAGTTTGAATTTCTGCTCGGGATGCTTTTTAAAAAAATTCGATATTTGACTTTTGAGTTTGATAAGCGTTTAAAATTTAATTCTGTAATAAACTGTTGCGCCCGTTCTTGTATCAAAGCTTACAGTAATGTTTGAACCAAGCGATGTTAAAGGATCCACTGTCCTTTCTATCTGTATGAATAAATTATTTGAAAGTCCCGGTATATTCAGAAGCTTACCAAGAGGATATTGAATTGCAACATTTGTATTGCTTACATTATCAAAAACCTGGCCGCCTACACGTACTATAGCATCACCGAATTCAGCTGTTATTCTTATATCAGTATTCTGGGCTATTGTACCGGATGTCGAGTTAACATAATTTATATCCGTGTTTACAATAAATGGAAGTATATCCTGCACAATTGAAGAAAAATAATTTGATAAAATCACTGAACCTACATTAGCGCCGACAGAACCTAAGGCAATGTTTTGAGACGCGGAAAGATCTTCTTTGAATTTTCCGAAAAGTATAAACGTGATTGCATCATCAGTCGGGTCTGTACTGTTTACCGGAGTTCCGTCCCGTGTTAATTTCCAGGCAAGCTTAGGATTTACTGCTGAGCCTGTAACAGCTAAATCAACTACAACATTTTCAGTACTACCACCATCCGGTTTTGTATAAACTGCGCTGTACTGTGCTTCAATATCCAGTTCAGGATTTTTTATTGGTCCGTTAAATTTAACAGTGCCGTCAGCTTTAAAATTCTTGTAAAATTTATAATATGAGTTATCGCCTAATGTTACATTTCCTCGTGCTTCCATATTACCGCTGTTTCTATTATCAACAAAAAGATTTAGATTAACCTCTCCGAAAAATTCCTGTCTGTATTTTGGGTTTGTAAGAAATCTTAAAAAAATGGGTGTCTCATTTGTAACAATAATATCATAGATGAAAGAGCTTCTTTCAATCGGTTTATTAAGGCTTGAATCTTCTTGTGCAATGAGATAACGTTCAAACGGATTCCATTCCTTTTTATTTTTTCGCTTAATGCTGTCAGTCAGCTTTGAAACATAATATAATAAACTGTCCGCTATAAATGAAGTTGAATCATATACAAGCTTATAATTAAAATCATCTGCATACAGATCCAGAGTTTCCTGCTGGAAAGGATTAAGAGTAATGTTTCCTTTTTTAAGCGTAAGGTTTCCGTTTAGCAGCATTGATTTATCATTTCCCTTTATATGAAGCTGCGGAGTTCCGCTGCCGCCATACAGATCTCCCAGCAAACCAAGCTCTGTTGGTCCGTTATCTTTATCAAATAACATTACATCTCCGGTCATTCCTAAATCTATATCGCTAAGTTTCAGATCACTGAAATCGAGATATCCCGTTGTTGTAATAAATCTGCTGTCTTCATCGGGAGTGTAAAGCTTAGAGTTTGTGATGAGAAGCTTTTGTCCTTCCGTTGTCATATCTGCTTCAAAAAGATAATACATTCTTGTAAGGTCAACATTAAATGACCCGTTGCGAACGTTCATTCCTCCGGTAAGCTGAGGCTTCGAGCCTGTGCCGCCTACATCAATTTTACCGTTAAGCGTGCCGGATAGATTTGAAGTGAAAGGTAAAATCTGCTCAATAATTCTTATCTGATAATTGTTCGCAGCTACGTGAAGATTTATTTTATCGGTCAGTATTTTTTCTTTTATTATCGAAGTGTCTGCATCATTGAATGAAATATATATAGGCATATCACCGGTTATTTTCAGATTACCAACGTTGCTCTGATTATAGAAACTTATATCAGGCGTGACTTTGTAATCTTTATAATCTATCAATGCGTCAATTCTGCCCACATTGGTATTTCCCATAGTAAGCATATCCGTATTAGTTTCAAAATGAAACATAGGATTATTTAAATCACCTGTATAAATCAATTCAACACGACGGAAGTTGCCCTTTATCTGTTCGTCAGATTCTATATCGGGCTTGGCATACTTCTGAATTTCAGCAATACTCAAA
>JBHEKU010000123.1:0-9725 GCA_041859205.1 Ignavibacteria bacterium
CATAAAAAAATCCCGAAGAGAACCTCAACGGGATTTTATCAGCAGAGAGAGAGGGATTCGAACCCCCGGATACCGAAGCATCAACGGTTTTCAAGACCGCCGCTTTCAACCACTCAGCCATCTCTCTCTAAACAATTTGTAAATTAACAAATTCTGAATATAAATTCAGGGGAAATTTTAATCACTATTTACTTTGTATCACAGATTTTTATGAGTTCAAATGATTTCTTACTGATTTTTCTCTTCTTATCATATTAAATCAGTGCAATTAGTGATTAAAGCTTCTTATACTTCACACCCTTTACTTCATCTTTAAAATCTTCAAGCTTATACTGCCCTATTCGAGTTCTCTGCAAAGTTTTTAAGTATCCACCAACACCAAGCTCCCGTCCGATATCATCGGCAAGTGTTCTTATATACGTCCCCTTACTACAGCTGATATTAAAATACAATTCTGTCTCAGAAAGGCGTTTCAAATGAAGCTCACTTACATTAACGTATCTTATCTTTCTCTCAATAACTTCTCCTTTACGGGCAAGCTTATACAAAGGTTTTCCTTTATGCTTTACTGCTGAGTGCATCGGGGGAATCTGCTCAATATCACCTGAAAATTTCTCCCTCGCATTCTCAATCATTACATCAGTAATGTTTTCCGTGCTGACAATGTTTTCTTCTTCTGATTCCGTATCGAATGTCGGAGTAGTAGCGCCAATTCTTATAATTCCGTTATACTCTTTATCGTAGTCAATAAAATCATTTATCATCTTTGTTTTTTTGCCGGAGCAAAGTATCAATAAACCGGTAGCTCGGGGATCTAACGTCCCTGAATGACCTATTTTCTTCAGATTAAATGCCCTCTTAAATGTCGCTACAATATCAAAGCTAGTCCTATCCAAAGGCTTATCAGCCAGGTAAATATTATCTTGCTCTAAAAGTTCTGACATTAATTAATTTAATTTAAATGCTTTACCACTAAAACACGAAATACACTAAATTACACAAATCTTAAAAATAAATTTTAGTGGTTTTTTGTGACTTTGGTGTTTTTGTGGTGGGAAAAAGAAAGGATTACTCCTGTTCCTGATTTTCTGTATCAGGATTTTCAGGTTTCTTTATGCTCTTAAGAATTTTTTCTATATGGTCTGCATACTCGATTGTATCATCATGAAAGAATAACAAATCGGGTGTGTACCTGAATGTCAGCTGTTTACCGAGAAGAAACCTTATATGAGGTTTCCTCTCTGTAATTAATTTCAGACATTCTTTTATAGAAAGTTTATTGCCAAGAAAACTTAAGTATGTCTTGGCAATTTTCAAATCCGGAGAGACTATTACTTTTGATATTGTTACAAGACCGAGATTTAATTCCTGCAAATCAGGAGCCATTGCAACGTTCAATTTATGCTTTATTTCTTCAGCAACTTTTTCTGTTCGTATAGACATAATTCAAATAACCTTTTTTAATCTTTTATATAACCTTTTTTGCTTAAGCTGTTGTAAGCTTACGTTTTGTTTCTACAATTTTGTAACCTTCGATTACATCACCGACTTTAATATCGTTGAAGTTTTCAAGTCCGATACCGCATTCATATCCTGCATCAACTTCACGAACATCATCTTTAATTCTCTTCAGTGATGCAATGTTGCCATCGAATATTACAAGTCCTTCTCTTAATAAGCGTATCTTTGTATTTCTTGTAATCTTACCATCCTGTACAAAACATCCTGCAATGTTTCCGACTTTCGGCACTTTGAATACATCACGCACTTCAACAGTACATGTAACTTCTTCTGATTTCTCAGGTTCAAGAAGTCCTTCAAGAGCCATCTTAACTTCCTCGATAGCCTGGTAAATAATATTGTACAATCTTATATCAACACTGCTCTTCTCAGCTAGCTTTCTTGCATTCAGATTTGGTCTAACATTGAATCCAATTATAATTGCGCTTGATGCCTCTGCAAGCAATACGTCTGATTCTGAGATCTGACCAATTGCTTTATGTATAACCGTAACTTTTGCTTCTGAAGTTGTAAGCTTTTGTAATGAGTCTGCAATAGCTTCTGCAGAACCGTCAAAGTCAGCTTTAAGAATGATCTTAAGCTCAACCTGCTTACCTTCTGAAATCTGTTTGGAAATATCATCGAGGGTAATAAACTTAACCTGTCTGAAATCCTGTTCACGTTTCAACTGCTGACGCTTTGTGGAAATTTCTTTTGCTTCTCTTTCAGAATCAAGAACAGCAAATACGTCGCCTGCCTGCGGAACTCCGTCGAAACCGAGTACCTGTGCAGGAGTTGAAGGTCCTACTTCTTCTAATTTTCTTTCTCTTTCATCATACATCGCTTTTACTTTACCGCTGAACACACCTGCAACAAAAATATCACCGACTTTCAATGTTCCTTTTTGAACAAGTACTGTTGCAACAGGTCCTTTACCCTTATCAAGTTTTGCTTCAAGCACTACTGCTCTTGCATTTCTATCCGGGTTAGCTTTTAAGTCAAGTAATTCTGCTTCAAGAAGAATTTTTTCTAAAAGCTTATCTACATTCTGTCCGTGCTTTGCTGAAATTTCTACTGACTGATACTTACCGCCCCAGTCTTCAACTAAGATATTTTTATCTGCTAATTGCTGTTTTATTCTGTCAGGATTTGATTCCGGCTTATCAACTTTATTGATAGCAATTACAATCGGAACGTTAGCTGCCAATGCGTGATTGATAGCTTCCACTGTCTGAGGCATTACGCTGTCATCGGCTGCAACTACAAGCACAACTATATCAGCTGCCTGTCCGCCCCGCGCTCTCATCGCTGTGAACGCTTCGTGACCCGGAGTATCTAAGAATGCAATTTCTTTTCCTGACTCAAGAGTAACTTTATATGCACCGATATGCTGGGTAATACCGCCAGCTTCACCGGCAACAACGTTTGCCTTTCTTATATAGTCAAGCAATGATGTTTTACCATGGTCAACGTGACCCATGATTGTAACAACAGGTGAACGCGGTTTAAGAGATTCAGGTGTGTCCTGAATTTCTTCGAGAATTTCTTCTTCGTACTCAGACTGGAATTCAATTTTAAATCTGAAATCTTCTGCAAGCAAAAGTATCAGATCTTTTTCAAGACGCTGATTGATGGAAACCATCATACCAAGCTTGAAAGAAGCTTTGATTAATTCGTTTACTTCAAGGTTCATCAGGTTTGCAAGCTCTGCAGTAGAAATAAACTCCGTAACCTTGATTACATTTTTATTTGCCTCTGCATGCTCCTGAATTTTCTTCTCTTCAATTTCTCTTTCTTTCTTCTTTCTCTTTCTTGCAACACTTCTCGATGACGGACCTGCGTCTTCACCGATTTTTGCAAACGTATCTCTTATCGCCTCATCAATTTCTTTCTGGCTTATATCTTTTGAACGATGGCCTTTTTCAAGACGCAGCTTTCTTTTTCTTTCCTGTTCAGCTTCAAATTTTTTCTTATCGCGTTCTTTATCTCTCTTACGTTTTTCATCTTCGAACTTCGGCTTGCCTGCGCCTGCATCTGTTCTTGGTGTAAATACTTTGCGTGTTAAAGATGGGTCTCCCGGTTTTGCAGGAGCGCCGTCAGCAGGCTTTGAGAAATTTTTTCTCTTATCTTTTAAATCACTTATGGAAACTTTTTGGAATTTATTATCCTTATTAGGTCCGCTGCCAGGAGCGCCTGCAGGTCTGTTCCTGTCAAACGGCGGTCTGTTCTTATCGAACGGTTTTCTTTCAAAAGGAGGTTTGTTCTTATCGAACGGCTTTCTTTCAAAAGGAGGCTTATTCTTATCGAAAGGTTTTTTCTCAAACGGCGGCTTTGCTTTTTCTTCGGGTTTCTTATCAGTTTTTAATATTTCTGATAATGGCTTATCAAGTTTAAACTTATCTTTCAATACAGATGAAACAGGTACAGCAGTTTCTTCTGCAGGTTTTTCTTCTTTTTCTTTAAAAAGATTTTTATCTTTTACAGGCTGTTCAGTTTGTACCGGTTCTTTTTCAACAGGTTCGCCTGCATCTGCTTTAGCTCTCTTCTCTTCTTTCTCGCGTTTCTTTTTTTCCTTAGCTTCTTCTATAGCTTTTTCTCTTTCAAGATGAGCTTTAAGTTCCTGTCTTTGTCTTTCGGATTCTTTCTGGCGTGCTTCTTCCTCAATGTTCTTTCGTATCCTTTCTTCTTCTTCCTTCAGTCGTTTATTCTCTTCATCCTTTTCCATTTTTTCCTTTGCTTCGGAAATACCTACATGGAATTTTTCCTCGAACGATACTGTCTTGTTTACACGCTGCTCTTCTTTCTCAACTTCTTTTCTGAATTTTGCATACACCTTTGCCACTACATCGGGCTCAAGTGATGTATTAATCGATGCTTCAACTCCAATAGTACTGAGGAATCCAACTAAATCTTCTTTTGATATGTTGATCTTCTTTACTAAGGAAATTACTTTTTCTTTTTTTGCTGTTGGTTCGGGCATTAAATAAAATAATTAATAAATTCTGTTAAGTACTTCTAGCTGGTAAAACTTTATTCTGTTACTTGTCTTCTGATTCGTTCACGGCTTCTTCCTTTTTATCGGTTTCTTCCGCAGGTGTTTCTTCTTCAGATGTCTCTTCTGCAGCAGGAGCTTCTTCTGAAACTGTTTCTTCAGATTTTACTTCTTCTGTTTCCGGTGTTTCTGTTGTTTCCTCATCTGTCATTTCTTCTGACTCTATATCTTCATCTTCGTCTTCAACATCTTCATCTTTTTCTTCATTTTGTAATCTGTCAACATCTATTTGGAAGCCTGTTAACTTTGAAGCCAGTTTAATATTCTGTCCTTCTTTACCTATGATTAATCTTATCTGATCTTCTTCTGAATAAATTTTAGCAACTTTATTTTCGTTATCGATATCGATATCAAGAAGCTTTGCGGGTGCTAATGCTCTTGAAATAAATGTCGATGGATCTTCTGAATAATTTATAACATCAATGTTTTCATTGTTAAGCTCTCTTACTATTGAGTGAATTCTGATACCTTTCATACCAACACATGCGCCAACTGCATCGATTCTGTCATCGTTAGATGTAACAGCAATCTTAGCTCTTTCACCAGCAAATCTTGCAATGCCTTTTACTTCAATTATACCGTCATATATTTCAGGAATTTCAAGTTCGAATAATTTGTATAAGAACTGTTCATCTGCTCTTGATGCAATAACAACCGGAGGTCCTGATTGTCTTTTTTCAACGCTCTTTATAATGGCTCTTATAGTATCGCCTTTTTTATATCGTTCTTTTGCAATCTGTTCGTTCTTCGGAAAAATTACTTCGTTGCCGTTATGAATCAATAAAATTGATTTAGGTTTCAACTGGTAAATTTCACCTACAACTATTTCACCGACTAAATCTTTATAATAATTAAATGTAATTTCTTTTTCAATTTCTCTGATTTTCTGATTAAGATTTTGCTTTAAGTTGATAACGTTTCTTCTTCCGAAATCTTCAATCGGAATTTCTTCAACAAAGTCATCATCTATTTCAAAATCTTCACCTGATTTTGCTTTTGCAGATTCAACATCAATTTCCTTGGCAGGATCCATAACCTCTTCAACTACTGTCTTATAAAGAAAAATTTCGATATCGCCCTTTTCCATGTTTACTATCACTTCAAAGTTTGCTTCGAGACCGTATTTTTTTTCCATCATTTTCACGAAGGAATCTTTTATTACCGAAGCTAGAATATCTCTATCGATATTTTTTTCTTTTGCCATTTGTGTAAAGGCATCAACTATCAGACTTCTCATTTTTGTTAATTATTTAAAAAGTAATTTTGCTTTAATTTCTGAAATATCTTTAAATGAAAATTGTTTATTGTGAAGAACGCTTTTTTTCTTTTCATCTCTTACTTCCAGCTCGAATGTTTCGTTATCAGGATTCAGTTCAACAAGCTTGCCTGTTACCTGAGTTCCATCCGGCATTGTTACTTCCATCGGACGACTTTTATGTTTTATCATCTGCCAGAAGTACTTATACGGCTTATCTGCTCCCGGTGAGGAGACCGATATTTTTGCTATATCGTTTTCTTTGTAGTTCTCGTCAAACTGCTCGTTTATTCCTCTTGTTAATGAGGTAATTTCATCAATGGTAAAATTTTCTGTTCTATCGACGTATATTTCAAGAATTTTGTTGTCTTTATCGCCTTTTTTCAGCAGCTCAATAACCTTGAAATCGGAGTCTTTAAAGAAATTTTCAATAATCGAATTTATCATTTTAATAAAAGTAGTATAAAAAAAAAGTGGGTTCTCGTGACCCACTCAATAAAAATAATCATCAAAACTTGTAAGTAATAAATATAGTAAAATTAAAAATTAATTTCAATATCCGGAAATTGCCTAAACTCTGTTAATTACAGATTGAAATATAAACCAATATTTGGATTTTCGTGCAAGTCAAAAAAATAAATTTTCACCTATTAGTAGCAATAGATAGAATTTCAGTGCCGTGATACAATGAATTTACTATTTTATGGGAGGTTTATGCTTCTTGAATGTTGTAACATAAAATGTGTCAAAAATGTTACTTTATAATTTTGTTTATTGTAAACTGTATTTTGGGGTCAAAACAAAAGAATCCGTCAAAAATCCGTCATTGAAAGAAAATATTCAAGGGATTCGGGGGCGCCTGTCCCGCCTCCGGCGGGACTTACCGCAATTAGATAATTGACATCGTCAATTATCTAATTGCGGTACCCGTTCCGATTTCATCGGAACGGAGGCGCCCCCAATTGACCTAAATAAAATGTAACAATAATGTGACTTTTTTACGACTATTAATCGATGAATAATTTCTTCATTTTTAGTTCAGAATACAGAAATCCGTCAAAAATCCGTCATTTTAAAAATTTCCTGATGAATTCTTAAAAACATACAAAATGTACAAATTAATTATTATTATTTTTACACTTATATTTGCAACAGGCTGCAGAAGTAAAAATAAAGAAGTCACAACTGCATCAGGTCTTAAATATACTGAAATAAAAGAAGGTTCTGGAGCAGTTGCTACAAATGGTAAAAAAGTAATGGTTCATTACGTCGGGACTCTGGAAAACGGAAAAGTGTTCGATAGCTCACTAAACACTAACCAGCCCCTGAATTTTATTCTCGGTTCGGGAGAAATGGTTCCCGGTTTTGATGAAGGTATATTGAATATGAAAGTTGGCGGCAGAAGAAAATTAGTTATTCCCCCAAATCTTGCCTGGGGGTCTGAAGGCGCACAAGGAGTAATACCGCCAAACGCTACCGTGATTTTCGACATAGAACTATTGGATGTGAAATAAATATTTTTTAAATAGCCACGAAATCTCGAAAACACAAAATTGCAGTAAATTTTATTATTAAAATCACTTTTTTGTGTGATTTGAGATTTAGTGTTTTAGTGGCAAATAAGATTATTAGAAACTTTAAACTTTAAATAATATAATATGGCAGAAGAAATTACAACAGCATCGGGACTTAAATACACTGATGTTACCGAAGGCACAGGAGCATTACCCACAAAAGGCAAACTTGTTACAGTTCATTACACAGGCACTTTTGAAGACGGTAAAAAATTTGATAGCTCCGTGGATAGAAACGAGCCGTTTCAGTTTGTTATCGGAGCAGGTCAGGTTATTGCAGGATGGGATGAAGGCGTAATGAGTATGAAAGTCGGCGGCAAAAGAAAACTTGTTATCCCGCCCGACTTAGCATACGGCTCACGCGGCGCCGGCGGAGTTATTCCACCCAATGCTACAATTCTATTTGAAGTAGAACTGTTGGGTGTATAATAATTTGATTTTCGTATAATAGAACTTTCAACACTAAAACACAAAACACACTAAAGAACACTAAAGAAAATCTTTTATTTTTTTTTGTGGAGTTTGGTGTTCTTAGTGTTTTAGCGGTAAAATTAAAATGAGCCGGTTCAAAAAAATTCCGTTAAAAAAATTTCAGCGAAGCGCTCTAGAAGTCGCTCCTTTCCTTCTTGGAAAGCTTCTCGTTCGCAAGCTCAACAATAAATTTTTAGTTACACGAATTGTTGAGACTGAAGCATACTTGAATGACGACCCTGCCTCACATTCATTCGGAAGAATAACCGAACGCAATAAAGCAATGTATGAAGCAGGCGGGCACTTCTATGTGTATTTTATATATGGGAATTATTTCTGTGTTAATGTTGTAACAAATGTTAAAGTCCACGGCGAAGGAGTTTTAATTAGAGCAGTCGAACCCCTTGAAGGAATGGAAGAAATGCAAAAGAACAGGAATAAGAACAGGAATAAGAACAGAAAAAATATTACCAACGAACACGATGTAACTAACGGTCCGGGAAAACTTTGTATGGCTTTGAAAATCAATAAGGATTTTTACGGATTGCCTGTTAACGGTGAAGATTTATTCATAGCTTATGATAATACTTCAGAAAAATTTGAAACAAGCGTTTCAAAACGAATCGGCTTATCTGTCAGTGAAGAAATAGAACACAGATTTTTCATCAAAGGAAACAAATTTGTAACGAAGCATAAATTTAATAATTAAAGTTTCTTAACATTAAATCACAAAAAGCACTAAAGCACACTAAAAAAATATTGTATTAAAAATATTGTATTAAAAATTTTGTGAAGTTTTGAGTTTTTTGTGTTTTCGTGGTAAATCTAGAGTATCAAATGAAAATAAAATTCTGCGGAGCGGCGCGTACCGTTACAGGCTCACAGCACTTGCTGGAAATCAACGGCAAAAAAATCCTTCTTGACTGCGGACTTTACCAGGGGAGAAGAGAAGAAGCCTATGAAGCAAATAAAAATTTCCTGTTCGATCCTCGGGATATACACGCAGTTGTTTTATCACATGCGCATATCGACCACTCGGGAAATTTGCCCACATTGGTAAGACAGGGATTCAGCGGATGCATTTATTCCACTTCAGCTACGCGCGACCTATGCGCAATTATGCTTCAGGATAGCGCACATATTCAGGTAAAAGATACAGAGTTTGTTAACAAAAAAAGAAAGAAGAAAAATTTATCTCCATTCTATCCTTTGTATAGAGAAGGCGATGTTATAAATACTCTTTCAAAATTTAAAACCACTTCTTACTATCAGGATTTTTACATAGACGGTCTTGGTGATGCGATGAAAGTTCAGTTTATAGATGCAGGACATATTCTGGGCTCGGCAGAGGTTGTGCTTACAATAAAAGAAAAAGGAAGAGAATATAAATTTGCATTCACAGGCGATTTAGGCAGACCGGGATTACCAATTCTTCGCGATCCTGATTTCATGGGAAACGTTAACTTCTTAATTTCCGAATCTACTTACGGAGGAAAAACTCACGATAACCCAACACAAATGGAATCGCAGCTTGCAGCAGTAATAAATGAAGCCGTCAGCCGCGGAGGAAAAATTATCATTCCTGCATTCAGCGTCGGCAGAACTCAGGAAATTGTTTATGCGCTTTCAGGATTACTCAGCAGAAAAGAAATTCCTTCGTTCCCGATTTATATTGATAGTCCCCTATCATCAGCTGCAACAGGTGTTTTCAAAATTCATCCTGAGTGCTACGATAAAGAAATCGGTGAATTAATTTCAAACGGAATAAATGTTTTCGAGCTCCCTTCCATGAAGTATATTACTAAAGTCGAAGACTCAAAGAAATTAAATTCAACAAAAGAGTGCGCTCTTATAATTTCTGCATCGGGAATGG
>JBHEKU010000077.1:0-9239 GCA_041859205.1 Ignavibacteria bacterium
GTATTGTTAATAACGTCAAAAGTTAACGCTTGTGCTGATGAATCTTTTGGGCCGAGGAATGATAATCCCGCAGCAAGAACAAAAAGAAAAAGTAATTTTTTCATTTGAGAGAATGGTTTAATTTGGTTGTAAAATAGTTAAAAATAAGTAAAATATAAAATGATTTACTTATGCACAAATAGTAAACTCCAACCGGGTAGAATAAGTTCCCGAAGTAAATTTTTTATCTCAGGAAAGGCGGGTCTTTCCAATCCCACATTCTTTCAGGGTGCTTATCAACATCCTCAGGGGTTCCATTCCACTCTACCCATATTCGGGAGCTTAATGCTCCTTTTGTATGTATAAAGAAGCTGACCAGAAGCAATACTGCGAATATAAAATTCAGGATTTTTTTATTTTTGAAAAATTCCGGATACAGGAAAAACGGAATAATAAAAAATATTAATATCGGCAGTGTATCAGAAATATATCTGGGTCCATAAGACCATCCGTCCCACCATTTTGTTACCAATGAAATTGCAATATAATATAAAACAAAAATTAAGAGCAAGGAGAAGTCCAGCTTTGAGAACTCTTTCCGTTTAACTTTTATATAAATACCTATTGCAGAAAAAATCAGAATAGGGGAGAATATGAGTAATCCTTTCCCGGGACTGATTAAATTTCCCGCCAGTGCTTCGAAGAAATTCGGAAAGCCGGAGCCCGATAGAATATTTACGTAATATTGATAATAAGGTGAAAATATAGTTCCGTAGATAGAATAATTTAGAACAAAAAAGAAAGCAAAGACAGTTAAACCCGAAAAGAAATATGCAGAGGCAAATTTTTTGTTCGTGAGAATGAAGTATAGTAAAATTCCACCGAAGAATATTAAACCTGTAGGACGAATTATAAATGAAAATGCGAGTATAAATCCGAGTGTAACAACATTCTTAATGCTTATGTCTTTCTTTGTTAAAAAGTAAATCGCAATAAGAATGCAAAGCATTAAAGGTCCATGCATCCACAAAGCTCGGCCTGCTACAGACCATAATGATGTGCAAAACGCAAAAACAAATGTAATGAGTAAAGATTGATTAGCATTGAGAAATCTTCTTACAACAACAAACATTAGCGAAGCGCAAATTGCTGCTATAAGAGATGCAATGAAATACTCAACAACATGATAATAATTTGTAACATTTATCAGTGTAAACCCTTTTTCCTGAAGCTTAGTTTTAAGATCGGGATTTATAATCAACTCAAGCTCAAACACATATTCCCCTACAAATACAAAAGGCAAAGCAATAATGGAAACACCAATTGGAAAAAGATTATAGACGTGTTCTGTGCCTTTCCATATACCGTAATTTTCTTTTCTCTCAATGATGTCTTTGTATTCATCTAAATCCAGATTCCTTTCATAAATCATACTGTATGCAGTATGGATGGACCATCTGGAATCCCAGGCAGTAATATTTGTATTAAAAATATTAGCCGAGAATACGACGAAAAAAATTATATAGAAAAGTTTTTTATTAGACACGATGAAATGAAATTACTTTTATAAGTTGAAAATAAAAACCCAATTAATACTAAATATATGAAAGTATTTTTAACCTAAAATTTTCTTTTTAATTCGGTATTTTTAAACATGTTTAATAAAGTCACGCCTGAAATTATTTCTGAATTAAAGTCCATTGTAAAAGATGAATGGGTTTTCATTGATGCAGAATCTGTTCAAAACTATTCTCATGATTATACGGAAGATTTTTCCTTTCCTCCTGAAGTTATAGTAAAACCGGCAAACACCAACGAAGTATCCGAGATAATTAAGTTAGCCAATAAGTATAGTATTCCGGTTGTTCCCCGCGGCGGCGGTACGGGTCTTTCCGGCGGAGCGCTGCCAATATTCGGCGGTATATGTTTATCAATGGAAAGATTTAAAAGCATAATTGAAATAGATGAAGCAAATTTTCAGGCAGTTGTTGAGCCGGGAGTAATAACGCAGGTATTCCAGGAAGAGTGCGAGAAAAGAAATTTATTCTATCCGCCTGACCCTGCTTCCCGCGGAAGCTGTTTCCTCGGCGGTAATCTTGCTGAGTGTTCCGGCGGTCCGAAAGCAGTGAAATACGGTGTAACTAAAGATTATGTTTTAGCATTGGAATTCGTAACGGCATCAGGAGAGATTATTAACACAGGAGCAAGAGTTTTAAAAAATTCTACCGGGTATAATCTTACTCAATTGATTATAGGCAGCGAAGGCACTCTGGGCATTATTACTAAAATATACTTTAAGCTTCTTCCTTTACCTGCGAAGAAAAAAGTAATCCTTGTCGCATATAATTCTATTGATGAATGCGCTTCATCAGTTGCAAAGATTTTTCAGGCGGGGATTATTCCGTCTGCATTGGAAATGATGGAGAAGAGCGCAATAGATGCAGCGAAAAGACAGCTCGGTAAAGAATTCCCGAATTCTCATGCCGAGGCTCAGCTTTTAATTGAAGTTGACGGAAATTATGAAGAAGCTTTAGATAAGGATATAGAAAAAATTGCAGAGGTTGTTTCTGATGCCGGAGCATTTGATATTGTAATGGCTGAAGATAGTAATAAAATGGCTGAGCTTTGGGCGTTGAGAAGATGCATCGGTGAAGCAGTGAAATCGATTTCAATTTATAAAGAAGAAGATACAGTCGTGCCGAGAGCGAATATGCCTGTTTTAATTAAAGGTGTAAAAGAGATTTGTGCTGAGTATAAAATAACTTCTATTTGTTACGGACATGCAGGAGATGGTAATGTTCATGTGAATATTTTGAAAGATAAAACTGATAATGAGACATGGGAGAAAAATATTGATCCCGCTATAAGAAAAATATTTGAGCTGACCGTTTCATTAGACGGAACAATTTCCGGCGAACACGGTATAGGATATTCTCAGAAAAATTATCTTGATATTGCTATCAAAGAGAATGAGATGAAGTTAATGCAAGATATTAAAAAAGTATTTGACCCGAATGGTATAATGAATCCTGGAAAAATTTTTAAAGATTAAATAATGGTATCAGCTGAAACAACATTACGAGTTTTATATGCCCAGACAGATGTAATGGGAATAATGAACAATGTCCGTTACTTCGAATTTTTTGAAGCGGGCAGAAATAACCTTATGCGTGAAATGGGCTATGCATATACCGAGCTTGAAAAAGAAGGTTACGGATTATCAGTTGTCGAATCTTACTGCAAATATATTTCCACTGCAAAGTACGATGATGTTGTCCGCATAAAAGCGTTTATGGATGAAGTCCCCGGGGTGAAAGTGAAAATCCATTATGAATTATTTGTAGAAGAAAGATTGATAGCCAGAGGATATACAATACTTGGGTTTATTAGTCTGAAAACAATCCGCCCGACGCGTCCGCCTGAAAAATTTGTGGAGCTTGTAAAATCTCATATTAATAAATAATGGAAAAAATTGTTGAGTTCATTGTATGCCCGATAGATAAGGCAGCTTTAATTGATAAGAATGAATACTGGGAATGCACGAAATGCAGTGCAAAGTACCGCGTAACGAACGGAATTCCTAACTTAATTCCCGAAGAGCAAATTATTGAAAGCGAAAATAAAAACAGCTAATGGATTATTATAAAAATTTTGATTTCAAAGAAGCCTGCCGTTTAATAAAAATGGCATTGAAAGAAGATATCGGTACAGGCGATATTACCACGGATAATTTAATCCCTTCAAAGAATATATCCGCTGCAAATATTCTATTGAAGGAAGAAGGAATTATATCGGGATTAAAAGTTTTCAAGACAGTATTTGATTCAATTGATAAGAAAACTAAGATTAAATTTTTTGTAAAGGACGGGGACAAACTAAAAAAGGGAACTCTCATAGGTGAAATAAAAGGAAGCACGAGAACCTTATTAAAAGGGGAGCGCACGGCATTAAACATACTTCAAAGAATGAGCGGTATATCTACAGTTACAAACTCATTTACAAAGAAGCTCAATAATAGTAAGATTAAAATTCTTGATACAAGAAAGACCACACCAAATTTCAGATTGTTTGAAAAGCTCGCTGTGAAGATAGGCGGCGGCACAAATCACAGAACAGGTTTATACGATATGATGCTTATAAAAGATAACCATATTGAAGCAAACGGCGGCATCGAAAATACACTGGAAAGACTTGCCGTGATAAAGAAGAATTTCAAAGTTGAGATAGAAGTAAAAGACCTTTTTGAATTAATGATTGTCTGCACTCTGGGAAAAGGAATTGTAGATATAATAATGCTTGATAATTTTTCCATAGAGAATGTTAAGCAGGCAGTCAAGATTGTTGACGGAAATTTTAAGATAGAAATTTCCGGTGGTATAAATATGGATACAATTTCAAACTACACAAGAATCAAAGGTATTGATTTTATTTCTATAGGAGCGTTAACCCATTCGGCAAAAGCGCTGGATATATCATTAGACTTTATAAATTAGAATTTTCAATTATACTCATTATAACTTGAAAATCAGCCTATATAAGCGTATTTTAAACCAATATTAACCTAATAATTTCACATATGAAAAACACCTTTTACAATTTGAAATTTATACTGGCAATTGTAGTAAGCTTTACTTTATTGACGGCTTGCAGTAAAGTGAAAGAAATGGCTGACAAAGAAAAAGAAAAGACTGATAAAAAAGAAGAAACCACTAAAGAAACAACTAAAGAAGACACAAAGAAAGAGTCTTCAGGTAAAGAAGAAACAGCAGGCAGCAAGCTTTACTTCTGTGAAGACTACAAAAACGGTAAAGAAGTTGGTGTTAGCGAGAGATTCACAACCGGCTGGTTAACTGTTATGGTCAGAACTGAAAAGCCATTAGGTGTCGGTAAAGTTGAACTCAGAATGACAAAAATCAAAGATGCTAACGGTGATAAAATCAGTGAAAAAATAGTTGATACAGTTCCATTCGATGTACAGGCAGACTGGGATTATACATACTTCCAGGATAAATCCAGATTAAAATTCTCTTCACCCGGTACCTATAAAGTTACCATGCAAAAAGTTGACGGAACACCAATCTGCAGTGGTGAAGTTGAAGTAACAAAATAATTTTAACGCAATGTCTAAAGCAAAAATATATTTCTTACTTTGTGCAGTTGTAATTTTCTTCAGTGCTTCCAATAAATCTTATGCTCAAAGCGGAGGCAGTTTATATTTCTGCGAAGATTACAAAGATGCAAAAGAAATCGGCGTCAGCGAAAGATTCACAACCGGTTGGCTGACTGTTATGGTCCGAACTGATAAACCTTTCGGAACAGAAAAAGTCGAACTGCTGATTACTCAAATTGCCGATAAAAACGGAAACACGATTTCCGAAAAAGTAATTGCTACGGTTCCGTTTGATATTGGTGCAGATTGGAACTATGCTTATTTTCAGGATAAATCAAACTTGAAATTCACTTCACCCGGAATTTATAGAGTTACTTTGAAAGATCTTAAAGGAATTCCATTTTGCAGCGGCGAAGTAGAAATTATTTCAAAATAATTCGGAACTTTTTTCATACAATTGAATTTAATAATTAAAATTTTTTTCATAAACCAAAACGAAAGGTAATAAATGTCAAAACTTAAACTATTTTTCTGCATGGTGGCTATCATAATCTTATTCGGTGCCAGCCAGAAATCATTTGCTCAAAATGGTCCTGTAATGTATTTCTGCTCAAGCTACGGCTCATCAGGTGAGATCGATATCAGCGACAGATTCACAACAGGCTATTTGACTGTTATGGTAAAATGCGATTATGCTTTAGGCTTATCTGACTGCAACATTCAGTTCGATAAATTCAACAATTCAACAAACAAATTTGATTACTATAAAAAATTCCCTTACACAGTCAGCCCTGATATGAAGTATATTTACTTCGCAAGTGATGACCTTAGCTTTGATAAGCCGGGAATTTACAGAGTATTTCTTCTTGACAAACAAGACAGAACAGTAGCTTCTGCTCTTATTGAAATCATCAAAAAGTAATTTAACTCAAATTCATTTTTTAAAAGCCGTCCCGACTTTGTCCGGACGGCTTTTTTGTTTTATTCCAAAATCTTATTATCATTTCATAAAATTTTGTAATTGAGTATTTTATCTCACAATGCGAGATAAAATAAAATCGTTATCCAAGGATACGCTCATTTACGGAACAAGTACTGTCATCCAGAGATTTCTTGCATTCATTTTAGTACCGCTATATACTAATACTTTCCTTCCTGCCGAGTTCGGAATTATCTCTAACCTTTTTGCTTACATTGCCATATTAAATGTTTTTTTCTCTATAGGATTTGAGTCGGGCTATTTTAAATTTGCTTCATCTCTCGAATTAGGCAGCAAGAAAGAAAATTTCTCGCTTCCGTTTTTTTCAGTGTTTATAAATTCTTTAATACTCAGTTCAATAATATTTTTTCTGCCCTATACTATTGCCCCTGTATTTCAGCTTGATGCTGCCCATGCGCCGCTATTAAGATATGCCTCATTGATTTTATTTTTCGATGCTGTAGTTCTTATTCCCTTTGCTTATTTAAG
The DNA here is from genome assembly GCA_041859205.1 of Ignavibacteria bacterium. Lineage (GTDB taxonomy): Bacteria > Bacteroidota > Ignavibacteria > Tepidaquicellales > Tepidaquicellaceae > JAFDZO01. The sequence continues at coordinate 6,558 of JBHEKU010000077.1, forward strand.
ATTGCACCGCAGGGCAAAACAATTCGGTCTGCTGAAAGTTATCAGCATTACAATTAATATCGGGCTAAACATAATTCTTATCTTCGTTCTCAAATGGGGAACTGAAGCTGTCTTCATCAGCAATGCCGTTGCATCAGGAGTAACATTCTTAATTTTTATTCCTCTTATTTTAAAGAACGTCTCTTTCACTTTTAATAAAGAGCTGTACAAAGAGATGTTAAGATTTTCACTGCCTATTATTCCTGCCGGTATCGGAGCGAGTTTTGTACAGGTAATCGACAGGCCGATTTTAACTTATCTTACCGATGATACAACAGTCGGTATATATCAGGCAAATTACCGTCTGGGAATTTTAATGATGCTCTTTGTTTCCATTTACGAATTTGCATGGCGGCCTTTCTTTTTACAGACTGCTAAAGAAGCAAATGCAAAACAGATTTTCTCTAAGATAATGACTCTGTTCATCTTTGCAATGTGTGTCATATTTTTATTCCTTAGCTTCTATCTGGAAAACATAATAAAAATCCCTATGCCGTTCAGAGGTTATCTCATCGGCAAAAGCTACTGGTCAGGTATCGGTATTGTTCCCATTGTTCTCGCCGGATATCTTATGTACGGAATTTATGTAAACCTCATGGCAGGAATTTACATTGAGAAGAAAACAAAATACCTCCCTCTCATAACCGGTATCGGCGCAGCAGTTAATGTCGCTGTCAACTTTGCGCTGATTCCAAAATTCGGAATGACCGGAGCAGCCTATGCAACTCTTGTAAGTTACTTTGCAATGATGGTCGGCATCTATATTACATCCAGTAAATTTTACAAAATAGACTACGAGTTCAGTAAAATTTATCTGATTGCATTTTCTACCATAGCAACGTTTGCAATTTATTCGTTTACCGCAGGTACTGTTTTGCATGAGTGGTATTTCAAATTTGTATACCTCGTACTGTTTTTCGTTTTAATTTTTGCTTTTAAGATAGTTACATTAAAGGATATTAAAAGTTTAAGAGGCATAAAGAAAGCGCCGGTTACTTAACAGGATGAACTTCACAAAATGAATTTTAACAAATACATACAGGAATACCTCAGCTATCTTAAAGTAAGCCTTAATTACTCGCCGCATACTATTACATCCTATGAAAACGACTTAAAGCAGTTTGAAAATTTCCTTACGCTTACTTTCGGCAAAGATGATTTTGATCTCAACGACCTCGAACTTACCATACTAAAATCATTCGTAGCAGGATTATTCGATGAAGATTATTCTAACAGAAGCATATCACGTAAAATATCTCTGCTGAAATCCTTCTTCAAATATCTTGCAAAGAAGAAATATATAAAAAAGAACGTTGCATCGACTCTGATATTTCCCAAGCTTGATAAAAAACTTCCTTCGTACCTTACAGAATCAGAAGCGGAAAAACTTTTTGAACCTGAACAAACTGAAGACAGAAAGCCTTTAGATGCAGCGATACTTGAATTATTTTATTCAACGGGAATTCGTTTATCCGAGCTTATCAATCTTAAAATCAGCAACATTAATTTCAGCATAAAAACAATTAAGGTCTTCGGTAAAGGCTCTAAAGAGCGCATTGTTCCGTTCGGAAAAAATGCCGAGCTAAGCATTACCGAATACCTGAAAACTCGACCCGTGCCTGCAGAAGGGAACTCGGATATTTTATTCCTCAGCTCTAACGGAAACAAGCTTTATCCCATGCAGGTGAACCGTATCACAAAAAAATCCTTGGAGGGTGTTACTGAGCTGAAGAAAAAATCGCCTCATATATTGCGTCATACTTTTGCCTCGCACCTTTTAGATAAAGGCGCTGATATCAGAGCCGTTAAAGATTTGCTTGGGCACGAATCGCTTTCCACCACTCAGGTCTATACTCACATCTCTCCCGAAAAGCTTAAGAAAGTTTATAAGCAGTCACATCCGAGAGCGTAGCTCAATTTCAGATTTCAGATTTCAGATTTCAGATTTAAAACGACTTCTGTTAATTGTTCATTGTAAATTACTAATTGAACTAAGTCGGGTTTCTGTGCGAAGCTCAGTCTCGTCTTTAGCGGGATGGTCGGGTTTTAAAACCTCATTGTTGTTTTTACAATACTGAATATTTTGTAAATGAATAAAAGTCGGAAAAAAGTCGGGTTTCTATTTCTATTGACCTGACAGGTTTTCAATCCTGTCAGGTCCTTTTGCTCACTTCAACCTGACAGGATCTGCGAACCTGTCAGGTATATTTATTTTATAAAGTCGGATTTTTATAACCTCACCCCTAACCCCTCTCCTTCGTAAGGAGAGGGGAAATATTATTCAACTAGTCGGAAAAAAGTCGGATTTTGAAAATCCCGTTGTTGTTTTTACAACACTGAAAAATTTACAATTGAAAAAAGTCGAAAAAAAGTCGGATTCTTATTCAATTACGAATTCCAAATTACGAATTACGAGTTTTAAGTTCTGTTAATTGTTATTGCTAATTATTAATTGTAAAATGTCGGATTTTGGTCGGGTTTTCAAAATCCCGTTATTGTTTTTACAACACTTCACTTTTTCATCAATTAAATTTTTCCGTTCTTGATGAATTTTTGACGGGTTTTGTATTCATCCCGCTATAGCGGGGCTGCAAAATAAGAAACCCTCAAAACTCAAAACTCAAAACTCAAAAATCAAAACTC
>JBHEKU010000172.1:0-25404 GCA_041859205.1 Ignavibacteria bacterium
TCCGATTATTATTGCGTAAAAAGTTTTCTTAAATGAGAATATATTTTTTTTAGAATAAATTCCCTGAATAGTAAGCAGCAGAAGCCAAATTAAAACATATACTGAAATTATAAAAAAATATTGACGATTGGGAAAAATATTAAACCGCAGTTTTACGGAAATGATTGCAGCTGCAAATAAAAAAAAGGTATCAATCACGGGTAAAAACAGAAAAGACAAAATACGTGTAAAGTATGATATGCCCGAACGGTAAAAAATTCCTAGTTGTAAAATACCTGATAAAATTCTGGAATATCCAGTGAAATTTTTTCTGACAAAAATTCTCATAGCTCCATAAAAATTATTTACGTAAGAGAGATGAGTTTTTTTTGTGCTTTCACCTTTGAAGTGTATAGTAGTAACTTCAGGATAGTAAAAAATTTTGCAACCTGATTTTTTGATTCTGTAGCATAGATCAAGGTCTTCTCCATACATAAAATAATCTTCATCAAAATATCCTACTTTGTCTAAAACAATTTTTGGAATGAACATAAATGCTCCACAGATTGCATCTACTTCATAGGTCTTATCATCATCAAGATAAGTAAGATTATACTTCGCGAATGCTTTACTTTGCGGAAACAATTTTGAAAGTCCCAGCATTCTTGGAATAGCAACAGAAGGCACAGGAAAACTTCTTCTGCAAGCTGAATCCAGTTTTCCGTTTGTAAGAATTAATTTTGAAGTGACAGCTCCGGTATTAGAATTTTTTTCGACAAAATTAATCATTTTATCGAACGTAGATTCTTCCAGTACTGTATCTGGATTTAGTATGAGTATATACTTTCCTGTTGCTTGCTTTATAGCAATATTATTTGCTTTTGAGAAACCGATATTTTTATCGTTCTCAATTACAATTGCATCAGGATATTTTTTTTTTATAAGATCAGCGCTTTTATCAATAGAGTTATTATCGACAACGAATACTTCAACTCTGTATTTATCTCCGGCTGCTTTATAAATAGAGGATACACAATTATCAAGCAGATCTTTTACATTATAATTGACTATGATAATTGAAATATCCATTGAAGAAATTTTGAGGAAAGTTAAAGTTTACCGAACCAGGAGCGAATTTTTAATTTCCACACCATAAAATAAGCTTCATAAACAACTTTACGAGACATCTTTGATGAACCTGCTCTTCTATCAATAAAGATTATCGGGATTTCTGTAATTTTAAAATTATTTAATGTATAACGGAACTTCATTTCAATCTGAAATGAGTAACCGTTTGAACGTATGCTTGCGAGATTAATTTGAGATAAAGTTGCAACACGATAACACATGAACCCTGCGGTTGTATCTCTTACTTTTAATCCAGTTATAATTCGAGTGTATATGTTAGCATAATAACTTAAAATTAATCTTCCAATAGGCCAGTTAATAACTGAGACACCGTTAATATATCTTGAACCAATAACTAAGTCATATCCTTCTTCTATTTTTTCAATAAAGCCCGGCAGATATTTCGGGTCATGAGAAAAATCTGCATCCATTTCAAAAACATAATCAAAATTATTATTGATTGCATACTTGAATCCGAAAACATAAGCTGTGCCCAGTCCGCCCTTTTTTTCTCTCTTCAGAATATAGACGTTATTACTTGGGAAATCTTCCACAAGCTTAGCAGTTCCGTCAGGAGAACTGTCATCAACTACAAGCACATTATATTCATAATTTTCATCCGTGAATTTTAGAACTTCAGGAATGATATTCAGAATATTTTCTGCTTCATTATAGGTCGGTATTATAACTAATATCTTTTTCACAAAAAAATTTAATGGCCTTTCATTAGTAATACAACAATTGTTGTATTTATCATTATTTTAAAATCCAGTTTTAGAGACATGTTTTCGATATAATAAAAATCATATTGCAGCTTTTCTTTAACGTCTTCAAGTGATGAATCATACTTATGTTTTATCTGTGCCCAACCTGTAATTCCCGGTTTTACAGATAGCCTTTTATAATAATAAGGAATCTCACTTTTAAGCTTTTTAACAAAAAAAGGTCTTTCAGGTCTTGGGCCAACAATGCTCATTTCATTCTTTAACACATTTACTAATTGAGGAATTTCATCTATATACATTTTTCTAAGTATCTTTCCTACCTTCGTAATTCTAGGATCCTGTTCCCCTGCCCATTCCGGTCCATACTCTTCTGCATTTTGAACCATCGAACGGAATTTATACATTATATAAGGTTTTTCATTTCTGCCAACTCTTTCCTGTTTATAAAAAACCGGTCCCTTCGAAGTTAATTTAATAAGAAACATTGAAATTATCAGCAGTGGAGAGTAAAGAATCAAAAGAAAAAGTGATAATAATATATCAAAAATTCTTTTGAATAACTTACTCCCTGCCGGCATTATTTCCGGCATTACTTCAATCAGAGGTACGCCATAAATCTGATTTGTCCTGGCCATACCACTTACAATTTCATACATATCGGGCATAATCATAAGGTGTACGTCATTTCCTGTGCAAAACTTAATAACATCTACAAGTTTTTCTTTTTCACCCGGTTCAAGAGCAATCAAAACCTCAGAAATTTGCATTTGCTTAATGGTGTCAGATATGTTTTGAATAGAACCAAGATATTTAGCATCATGATTTTGGGTTAAAGATACAAAACCTGTTATTTTATAACCAAGCTGAGGATACTTAGAGATCATTTCAAATAAGTTTGCTGCTTTTTCACCTTCCCCAACTATTAGAGTATTACGCAGTCCTATTCCCTTTTGTAAAAGATTTCTCTGAAAACCTCTGATAATAATTCTGCCTCCTCCTACCATTAATATAGTAAGAGCCCAATATATCAGGATTAGAAATCTTGAAATGATAGGAGCATTGTTAATTGTATCATCAATAAATATGAGAAAGAACAAAATAAAACATCCTATAGATACTGACTTAACAACTGAAGCAAATTCATCAAACCGGGAACGAACAAACCAATATTGATACAACCCCGTGAATGAAAAAATAATAAGCCAATATAAATATATTACTACAAGTGGAACTAAAAAAGCTACCGGATTTGCATAAGGTATCCAGCCTGTCTCAACGCGGATCAAATAATATGCAATCCATGAAAGATTTATAAAGATAAAATCTGAAAAAAATAAAAATATTTTTTCTTGTGTTTTTGACAATACTCACAAAACTATATTTTAGGATATGTAATGTATTTATGCTTCCAGTAAAAATAAAACAACCCTTTAATATGTTCCCAGGTTATTTTTGTAAAAAACTTTTTTGTAATGCGTTGATAAAAATGATATAGCTTAACTTCGGGAAAATAAACAGTATCATAACCTGCCTTTTTTGCTCTTAAACAAAAATCTATATCCTCAGGACCGTAAAAAATTGCTTCGTCATAATATCCTATTCTATCTATAACTTCTTTTCTTATAAGTTGAAAAGCACCAATTACATAATCAACTTTCTGAGTTTTTTCGTGATCTTTATCCAGCATATAGTGCTCTTTAAGCTGCTGAGAGTCACGAATCTTCCCGACCTTTTCAAATCTGTTGAATAGCTTTACAATGATACTGGGAAATTTTCTGCACGAGTGCTGTATCTCATCATTCGGAAATAAAAGTTTTGCTCCCGCAATACCTGCATTTTTATTTTTTTCCATAAAATCATAAAACTTATTCAATCCATCGGGAGTAAGAAATTCAGTATCAACATCCAGAATCAATATATATTTTCCTTTGGCTATTTTCATTCCCTGATTTCGTGCAGGACCAACACCTTTATTGAATTTATTTTTTATAAGAACAGCACCGGGATAACTTTTCTCAATAAATTCAGTTGTTCCGTCAGTTGAATTATTGTCAATAATTATTAACTCAAACTCACAAGATTTATTCTTATCATAAAGAGAGCTTAAACAATTTATTAAGAAATTTTTTGCATTCCATGTGATGATTATAACAGAAATATTATTCACTTTTTCGTAAAAACTTTAATTTTTCTTTATATAATTCGAAATATTCTTTAGCATTTGTTTCAATATTAAATTTATCTTTGACTTTAGATATAGCTGCTAAACCGACACTCTTTAGATTTTGATAATTCAATATAATACATTCAAGTTTTTCATTTAATTCTTTTTCATTTCCCAATGAATACAAGTAGCCGTCAATACCATCATCAATAATTTCCTTCAATCCTCCAACATTAGAAGCAAGAACGATTTTACCTTTTAACATAGCTTCACAGGCAACAATACCAAATCCTTCCCATATTGAAGGAATAACACAAATATCAGATATTTCAAAATATTTCTGTGTTTCATCAATGAAGCCGTATAAAAAAATATTTTTATCAAGTTTTTCATTACCAATAAAATTTTCAATTTTTACTCTCTTAGATCCTTCACCTAATATAAGAATTTTTAAGTTATATTTTTTTATTAATGGAATTACGGATCTTAAGAAATCTAAATGACCTTTTTGTTCTTCCAACCTTCCTACAATTACAATTACAATATCATCTTCTTTAAGATGCATTGAATTTTTAAAAGAAACAATTTCATCTCTGTTTAGAAGAAATTTTTCTTTAGATACATCGATACCATTATAAATAACTTTTATTCTTGAGGCAATACTACCATTTTTTCTTTCAATTAGATATTCTTTTACTTTTTCAGAAATTGCAACAATGTAAGAGTTAGTAAAATCTATTATCCAATTGTCGATATGGTCAAAAATATTTTTTCTTGTGTTTCTACTTACTTTATGAATTGTGGAATCGTTATGGCAAGTAGAAATAATTAAAGGAACTTTTAAATTTTTTGCTGCCAGTCTTCCGTAAAAATCTGCTTTTAACAGATGTGTATGTACTACATCTGGTTTAATTTTTTTTATAATTTTTTTAAGCTTAAAATAAATTAAAGGGTTTATCAAACCTTTACATTTTATATCTATGACATTAAATCCGTGAGTTCTGAATTTTTCTATGTAGTGACCTGAATCAATAGTCACAATATATATTTGGTATTCACTTTCGATATTTTTCAGGATATCGTAAAGTAATAGCTGCGCTCCGCCAATTGAAAGATTAGAAATGATATGAACAATTTTTTTCAAGCAGTCAGATTTCAAGTTTTAACCGATTCCGAAATTCATTTGTTAATATTTTTATTTTGTTATCCCAAGTATTTTCTTCCAGTATTTTTTCATAATCGGTTTGAAAATGTATTCCTTTGCCTGAGATTGCATACTTTAAATAATCTATAAATTTTTCATGAGTTTCGGAATAGCCGCAGTAATTTCTATACTCATAAAGCTCTGGCAAAGAAGTAGTTACAACAGGAATTTTAGCTGCCATATATTCAAAAAATTTATTGGGGAATACACTTGCTGTAAATTCGTTAATTTTGAAGGGAATAATCCCGACATCAAATTTAGACAGATATAATGGTGTCATTTCCTGCGATACATGATTAATGTGCACAAAATTTGAAAATTTTTTAAGATTATTAAATTCTTCCAAAGCATTTCTGTTCACATAGCCTATAAGCACAAGTTTTTCTGATGGAAAAGTCTCTAAAATTAATTTCAGCAGTTCAAAATCTATCCAGTTTCTTATTGTGCCAAGATAGCCTATAACTTTTTTATTAAAACTCAAAATATTTTCATTATTCTTTCCGGGATGCTTATTAAATAATTTAGTGTTTATAGAATTTGGAAAATAAACTACTTTTTCAGTAGAAGTGCTGAGTTTTGAAAATGTTGACTTAGCAAGACAAATAGTCAAATCTGCTAAATCAATTAATTTTCTATTTAATATTCTTAATTTGTTATTAAGCTTACCATCATAGTTCCTTTCATTATCATCGTACATATCATAAATCAAATAATTAAACTTTACATATTTTAATACATAATATATTTGGGGGAAATATACCCAAAGAATTATTTTTTGGCCGGGTAACCTCTTTTTTACAAATGCAGTTAACTGCAAGTTTAAAACAAATGAATCTATAAAAGCTGCAATTTTAGACTTGACCCAGATTTTATGATGGAAAAGGACAAAAGGAGTATAAAGTAAAATATTGCTTTCAATTTTTTTGGTGGCAGATTTTCCTAGAATAAATGGTAGAAGTCTTTTCTTAAATTTTAAAAAAAGATTAAAAAAAATAGAGACAGGGTACTGAACTGCTACTGTATCACTCCAAGAAATAAAATTTTCTGAAATGGCTTTAGTAAACTCTCTTCTGTGATAAGTTTCCCATTCGCTTGATAACATTATAAAATGAACATATTTTTTCAAATTTTTGTAATGTTATATTTGGTAAGATATATTTTAATTACTAACATATTATTTTTCAGATTTATTAAAAATTCATCACGGTATTTTCTCCGAAAAGGCAGCTGTGCAATTTTCAAAAATGAACCGAAAAGATAAAACAATCTGACCAAAAAAATATGCCCGGTATTAAAATACTTGTTCATATAATAAAGTTTGCTCATGTGCATGTTATATGTATAAATCTTTTGACCATCGCTACTTCTGACACTTCCTCTGGTGAAATGACGAATTCTGACCTTAGGAAGACAAAAAATTTTATAGTTAAGTGATTTAATTTTTTTCTGCAAATCGACATCTTCATAATATAAAAAGAAGTTTTCGTCGAATCCGTTAATTTCTTCAAATATATTTTTCCTTACAAGCAAAAATGCTCCATGAAACCAATCAACTTCAAAATTATGCTTAGCTTTTGAAGAATAATCGATTAAGGTATAAATTTTTTTCATTAAACGAAAACCAGTTGCCTGACTAAACTCCCATGATAAATCAGGAAAGTAATTATAGCAATATGAAATATTTCCTGAATAATCTGTCATCAAACCAGAATTGAGTGCAACATCACTATTTTCATCCATAAAAGAGACAAGATCAATCACATCACTATTTATTAATTCAACATCAGGATTAAGAAACAATATATACTCACCTCTGGATTTTTCAACTCCGTAATTACATCCAGCTCCAAATCCCCTGTTTTGTTTCAGAAAATAAAATGAACAATCAGGAAACCGTGAAGGAAAATCTCTTATTGATTTATCCGGTGAGTTGTTATCAACAACTATAACTTCAAATTCTATATTTTTCAGATTTAAAAATATAGAATTTAGAGATTTCTCAATAAATTCACTTGTATTATAATTAACTATTATGATGGATATCTTGGGACTCATTTAACTCCGATAAATATTTAATAAATTTATTCACAGATTTACTCCAATCAAAAAATTCGTTTACTTTATTATATCCGTTATTTGAAACTTCTCTTAGTCTTACCGGATCATTTATAATTCTTCTAATTATATCCGGAATATCGGTTAAATCACGATTTTTAATTATGTACCCGGTTTCACCATCTACAATATATTCAGGTATTGCTCCTACAGGTGTAGATGCTACAGCGCATTTACAAGCCATCGCTTCTGCTGGGGGCAACCCGAAGCCTTCTGATAAACTAGGATAAATGAATAAATCTGCCTCATTGTACAATTTCCTTATCACACTGTCTTCAGGGTTTTCATAAAACTTTACAAAAGAAGGCTTAGCAGTATGATTTATCAGACCAAAGGACACAAATTCAAGTTCAGGAAAACTTATTTTCAGTTTTTCTATAATTGGAATTAAGGCTCTTATATTTTTTTTATCAAGACCATGGTCTATAAATAAAATTTTTTTTAAATTGAAATTTTTAGTTTTATTTTCAAAATAAAATTTATCGCGATCCAGTCCGTTATAAATTACGTAACAATCTATTCCAAATTTGTTTTTAAAAAGTTCCTGAAGACTATTAGAAATTGTAATTCTGATTAAAGGTAAAAGATAAGATTTATCAACTTGTTCCAAATTTGAATTCCAGTCTTCATAATCCTGAATAAAATAAATTTTCTTGCCTTTGTCTGACTTCAATTGATTTACAAAAAAAGCAGTGGGCCATGCTGTTGCAATAGTAAAATCTGCTTTTCTAATAAACAATTCACCAAGATAAGGAACGGCTTTTAAGTTAAATTCATGATCGTAATATTTTTTTCTGATAACGTTCTTTAAATTTTCAATAAGAGCAGTGATATACTTTTTTACTCTACTTAAACTGTAATCTTTCCTATGAAAATCTTGAGGAATAATAGGATAATAGACGGTTACATCATGTCCTAACCTGGTAAGTAGGTTTGCATATTCAAAAATAATCCTAATACCACCGGATTTGAAAATAGAGGGTAAAATATAATTAATCTTCATTGAAACTTAAAAATAAGAAATATAAAACCGTTTAGGAGTTTAACAAAGCAATCTACAAATTTTTTAGTTTAGTTAAATATTCAGTAAATTGATGGACAGTTTTATTCCAATCAAAATATTCATGAACTTTATTATATCCATTCTCCGAAACTTCTTTTAACTTTTTCTGGTCATTTATAATTTTCCCAATTATTTCCGGTAAATCTGTTAAATCGTTATTTCTTATTATAAAACCTGTTTCACCGTCCGTCACATATTCTGGAATGGCACCGACTGCTGTAGTTGCCACCGCGCATTTACATGCCATTGCCTCTGCAGGAGGAAGGCCAAACCCTTCTGATAAGCTGGGAAATATGAACAGATCTGCTTCGTTGTACAACTTTCTTATCAAACTGTCATCGGGGTTCTCGAAAAACTTTATATAAATTGGTTTCTTTGTATGATTTTTCAAACCGAATGATAGAAATTCAAGTTGAGGATAATTTTGTTTCAGATTTTCAATTATCGGAATTAATTTAGCAACATTTTTTTGCTTTTGGCCGTAATCTATAAATAAAATTTTTTTTAAAATAAATTTTTTAGACGAATTCTCGAAGAAGAAAATATTTTTATCAAGCCCGATATTTATAACATGAGGATTAGTTTTAAATTTTTTTATAAAAAAATCCGCAAGGTAAGATGAAATGGTAATCTGATTCAATGGAAGCTTGTATGATATGTTAACAAGTTTTAAATTAGAATTCCAGTTTTCATACGCTTGTATGTAATATACTTTATGACCTTTATTTAACTTTATTTTATTTACAAAAAAAGAGGTAGGCCAAGCCGTAGCAATCGTAAAATCTGCTTTTCGGATAAAAATTTCGTTTAGAAATAGAACTTTTTTAAGTGAAAAGCTATGTTTATAATAATTTTTGTACCAAATATTACTAATGTTGTTTTTAAAATCTCTGCAATAGTTTATTACCCTTCGAAAAGAATATTCATTTCTGTAGAAATCCTGAGGTAATACCGGATAATATACAACTACATCAAATCCTAAATATTTTAAAAAATTTGAATATTCAAAAATTACTCTGCTACCTCCGGATTTAAAAATACTCGGCAAAATAAAATTTATTTTCATTCAAATATTTGTTAGCATCTCTAAAAAAATTGAAAATAAAACTATCAAGCTTTTCTATAGAATACGGCATCAATTTGTAATATTTCCCCGTTAACGGGGCTATATAATTGATCCAAATTCCCTATATATGAATAACCCATTGAATACAAAATATTATAAATTTCATGAAAGTCCGGTTCATTATTATATAGTTTTTTTATTGAGACTTCCAATATTATCATTTTTTCGCCCGTCTTCAAAAAATTACATCCTCCCATTAGAACATTTTTTTCATATCCCTGTACATCAATTTTAACCAGCATTTTTCCTTCCGGATTCAGTTCATCTACAATATCATCCAAGCGTTTCACTTCTACATTGATAGTTCGCTGATTTTTTGTAAAAGGAAAATGTTCAATAGATGCATCGGAAATGTCCAATAGTGAGGAAGAAGGGTTAAAATCATTTAGATGAAACTTCTCTGTTTTATTTTCATCCCCTAAAGCATAATTAAAGGCTGTAAAATTTCTCATTTCAGGATTGGAAACTGACACTAAAATATCGTAGCATTCTTTTATTGGCTCAAAAGAAATAAGCCTGGCATTTGGAAAAAGATTTTTTATAAAACGTGCATATTGACCTTCATTTGCACCTATATCTAAGATTGTGTCAAAATTATAATCCGTTAACCATTTTAAGTTATTATTACCTGAAAAGCCATTGTGAATTTTACGAATTTCATAGCCAAAGTTTTTGAGACTATCATTTATTTTATTTTTAATATTCATTTTTTAAATGAAGTTTATAAGTCATACAAATAAAAATTATTTTAAATTTAATACACTTTTTATTAAAGTTTTATAAAGAAGAATTGTAATGTGATCAGTCATTTTCCTTCCATGCTTTTTAGATATTTCCAATAACTCTTTTACCTGTTGTTTTACATTATTTAAAGAGAGAGTATTTTCATGAAATCTGTAATTAGTAAAAGTCTTATTCACAAATTTCATTTCTTCTATCTTTAGAATTTTAACAAACATATCGTAGTCAAAAACAATTTTATATGATTCATCGAAGTAACCTACTTTTTCAAGTATTTTTTTAGAATAAAAAGTAGCAGGTGTGCGAATAACATATGGATCAAATTTAGTAAGATATTTGAAATCAAATTTTAAAGAGAAGTCCTCAAGCACCATTTTTTTTTCTTTATCGACAAAATTTTGATTCCCCGAAATAAAATTGAACTTTAAATTCTCGAAAGCGTCGGCAACATCCTGAAAAATATTTTTCTCATAAAAGTCGTCTGAATTTAACCAACCGATTATATCGCCGGTAGCCATTTTAATGCCTTTATTCAAAGCAAATACTGATCCATTGTCTTTTTCAGAAATCCATTTAAGATGAGGGTATTGTTTTATTATCGAAACTGTCTCATCATTTGAGCCTCCGTCGACTATAATGTGTTCCCAGTTTTGATAATTTTGTGCCAAAACTGATTCAATTGTTTCTTTAATGTATTTACCCTGATTATACGACGGTGTTACTATTGATATTTTTAACATTTAAAAAAGTTTTTAACATATTAAAAGGTTCCTGCAGAGATTTAAAAAATAATGCAAAAAATAAGCAAAAAGATATTCCAAGTATATAAAATGTATATTGTGGAGAAAAAATTAAAAACAAAATTTCCACAAAAAGCAATAAATCAAGAATGAATATTTTGCTGGAATTTGTTTTATGGAAATATTCACGTATGTTTACTGAATATCTTTTCTTTATAATGCTTAAAATTATAAAAATACTTATCAACGTAGGAATAATAAAACTTAGCAATCCTAAATAGCTTTTAAAATATAACAAGCCGATATAAACAAATATAGATATTGTTGCTAAATTCATAGATTGAATCAGCAAAAGATATTTTCCGTTTGAATCAATCATCAATACTAAATATTTACAACCGCCAAAATTTATCATAGAATACGAAAGTGTAAACATTAAATAAATCAGTGCCGATTGAGGATTGAACCAGAAATACATAAATGTAAAAATTGCAGGATTTAAAATTCCGTAAATCACTAACGAATAATTATTTGATAGACGCGCATATTTATACAAATTATTATTAATGTATTCTTTCAATTTGCCCAAATACTTTGCTTCAGAAAGATTATTGAGTAGGTTTTTTTGGGCAGAAAAAATGAGGCCGTTAGAAAGATCTATAATCTTTTTAGAAGTTTCAAAATACGTAACGAAGTTTAATGATAAAAAGTGAGCTATAAGAAATTTGATAATAGGATCTATAAAACTATTAATAAAAAATGAAAATTGAAGATTTAAATTATATGATAGATTAGCTTTAATAATTTTAAAGTCAAAGAATTTTAGTTGCGGGTAAATTTTAAATTTAGCTGCCAGTGAAATGGATAAAATAAAAAATAGAACCACATTTATGCCAGCCATGAATATAACAAAATTGCTTATATCCACTTTTAAAAAATAATTCAGGACTATACAAATAGTATATGCTATGTTAAAGCCAATATTAATTTTTGATAAGAAAACGTATTCCTTTAGCCCCTCAAATACTTTATTGAGGAAATTTGTTATATACCTGAATAGAAAACTTATATTCAGCAATTGAAAGAACAAACTATAGTTAAGTTCTAAACTCAACAATTCATAAGGAAGCATATTTTTAAAGAACAGTACGAAATATATTTCATACGCAAGAAAAATAATTAAAGCTAAAAATAGGTAGGCAGAAAAAAATGAAGAAAAAATCTCATTTATATTTCTGTAGTTTTCAAGTTTTGATTCTGAGATTATTTTAACTGTAGAAACCCCAAATCCAAAATCTAAACTTGTGCCTAAGTTAAATAAAGAACTAATTAGAATATAAACCCCGAACAATGAAAAACCGTACGTTTTAACATTTAACGTAAAGTTTAACAGACTTAGTAATGAAATAACTATAAATGATAAACTATTCCATAATGAATCATGCTTTTCACTGTAATTTTTAGCACCCAATTTCTTGTGTATAAATTTAATAACTTCTTTTTAATAATATTTTTTCTTTCGAGGAATTTCTGTTTTTAAGCATAAGGTAGTTAGCCATTGTTAAAGCAAAAATAAAATGCATTGAATAAGCATTAGTACCAAAAGTAAAAGCCCCTGAATATATACTATGCTCAACAACAAAAAATACGAGTACATTGAGAATTATACTAATCTTTCTTTCTATCTCTGTTTCCGAAAAATTTATTGATTTAAACGAATATTTGAAAATCAGAATTAAGTAAAACATAAAAGCTGAAAAACCTATTATGCCGGTTTCAGTTAAGAAATTAAAGTATGTAGTATGAGCATCTAAATCCATAACATATGAAATATACATTTCTTCAGGCAAAATATTGTATGCATAAGATACATAGTTAAACATAAGATAACCCACACCTGTCCATTTATTGGCTAAAAAAGTTTTATAGGCGGTTATCCAAATCAATATTCTGGACTCTAGAGAATTTGAAACTAGATTTCCGTCCGCTGCTCCTTTGAAAAGTTCTCCACCGTTTAAATCAGAAAAACGGGCAATAATCAGCTTATCGAAGCCAAATACAAATACAAGAATAGCAACTATTACAATAGAAGCAAAGAAAAATCCTAGCTGCTTTTTGAAAACTCCAGTTATGTTTGGCTCTTTAATTACGCACAAAATTAAACCGTATATTGTTGAGATAATTAATCCAAGCCATGCAAATCTGGATTGTGTTGTTATTGTGGCAGATACTAAAACAAAAATGACTATATGAGTTTTCATTGAAGGCTTTCCTAGAATGTAATACCCAAATATCATTATAATCAACCCCATCACCAGCAAATCCATAATTGGAAAGCCCATAAAGCCGACTGAACGAATTTTTCCTGTAAGAATTATCTGAATTAAAACTATTACACCGGAAAAAAATATAACTCCTACGAAATAATTCAGATACTTGAAAATGTCATCCTTATTTTTTATAATTCTGAAGATAACATAAGAAGTAAACATTAACTGGAAAAAGAAATATCCTAAGTAAACTGATTGAACAGATGCAAACCTTGAAATAAACGATGACACTAAAACCGCTGCAATTAAAAAAAAAGATGAAAATTTTAATGCTCGAGGTAGTTTCAGCGAGTTAAAAAAACTGGTATTATAATTTAATAAAAAATATAAAATAAGGAGGTAGGAAGAAAATGTTATTAACTGAATTCTCAGAGGATAGTGAAACCATCGATCTGAACAAAAAGTAAAAATGAATAAAAGAATAAAATTTTTGGGGTCTCCGAATATTAAGAAAAAAAAAGCTCCTGATGCAAAAATAAGTGCTACATATTTTATTCCATCAAATGTTACTAATATAGGAATAGCAGCAATTAATACAAACGAAATTGCAATATATAAATATGAAAGTCGAAAATTCACTTATCAACTGCTTTATTATTTCTCATTAAATTTTTTACTAAAACTTTGGAAAAATGTTTTGTAGAAAATTATTAATAAAGATGTAAGGAGAAGTGAAATTGCAAAAGTTAATAATATCGACACTACTCGTTTCGGTTTAACTTTTTTCTCGGGAAGATATGGTTGATCAATAACAAGAACTGAAGGCATTTCTTTTTTCTCTTCAATTTTAGCTTGTTCAAATAAAGTTACAATATAAGTTAATATTTTATTTTGAATTTCAACATTTCGTTGTAACCTCACAAAATTTAAAACTTTTTCAGGCGCACCTTTTAATTTTAGCTCAGAATTATCATCAGTGGAATTTTGTATGCTGCTTAATTGATTTCTGAGTGCATTAATTTTTTCAGTTTGAGCAAGTAATTCAGATTGATTCGGAGACAAAATCTGTTTTAATAAATCAAGTTTTACTTCTTCAGTCTTAATTTCAGCCTCAAGTTGAATAGCTGCTTGTGAAGCTGCTCGAAGATTAATTTCAGGTGAAAACCCATACCTATCCTGAAAAATTCTTAGACTGTCTTCCGACTTTGCCAAATCTTCTTTTACGACATTGTATCTTTGTTCTATAAATTCCCTGTTGTTCTTTGCGCTCTGAACATTTAATTCCGTATTTATTTTGTTTAACTCTTCAATGAGAAACTCAGTTATTTCTTTTGCACGTGGCGGATAAATATCATATACGCCGATTTCAATTGTTCCGGATAATTTATCTGACTTAATCTCTAGTACATTTTCACGAAAATGTTTTACAGCATCTTGAAAATATTTAAATTTCCATTCATCATTTAGTTTGAACTTAATAATAGTTTGTTCAAGGCATCTTCTGCTATTCAATATGCTTTCAAATAGAGCAAGTTCTTTCGATGAAGATGAACCACCTGCCAAGTCGCCAAGTCCTCCAATATCAGGTATACTTCCTCCTAATATACTTCCTAAGCCGCCTCCCTTTGAACTGGTTTTTAACGTAGCCGAAGAATAAAAAATGGGATCTAATACAAAAAATACCATGGCTGCAGTAATAAGACTGGTGGCAATTGAAACAATAAGTAAAGTTTTCTTTTGTTTCAAAAGAATTTTTAAATAAAAAAATATATCTTTGCTTTGTTCCTGTTCCAAATTATTTCGTGCTATTTTGAATTAAAATATAAGATGTAATTACAGTACCGACTATTCCAACTACTATACCAATCAATGTCATTGTGTCCTTGAATGACTCTCTTTGTTTCTTCGGCACATATATGAAATCTCCGGACTGAATACTTGTCTG
The DNA here is from genome assembly GCA_041859205.1 of Ignavibacteria bacterium. Lineage (GTDB taxonomy): Bacteria > Bacteroidota > Ignavibacteria > Tepidaquicellales > Tepidaquicellaceae > JAFDZO01. Next base: position 15,201 of record JBHEKU010000172.1, read on the forward strand.
ACTAGGTTTATACCAACCTCTGGAATTAAACTTAATTATTCGTGTATCCCCTTCATCTGCTGATAAAGCATATCCACCCGCTTGTTCAATATAATATTCATAATCTTTACCCTCTATAAATTTAACATATCCTTCACTGTTTACTGAACCATACACATATACTATTTTCTTATCATCATTTACATAAATGATATCATCGTCTTCAAGTACAACATCTTGGGATAAATCATTTTTTGCAATCAGCTTTTCAAAATCAACTATCACTCTGCCTCGTCTTGACTTCACATCAAGCTCAAAGTTACTGTAATCTCTGTCTGTCACCAATAAATCATTAGCTCTCTGATTAATATATACTTCAGATGAATCTTTTTCAGAATATTCTTTATCATATTTTCTAAACAATATACTTAGTGGAAGGAATGCATTCTCCGTTACACCACCTGCCATTTTTATAACATCTCTAAGTGTAGTAGATTTAAATGATATAGGATAATATCCGGGTCTTGATACTTCACCTAATACTAATACAGTAACTTTCTTTCTAAAATCAGTATTATACTTTACAAATATTTTGTCAAAATTTTCAATCTTGTAATTTTTATCTTTGGAAAATGCAAGATTGACTACATCAAAACCTTTATTATTTATAAAAGGTCTGTATAGAATTATACTGTCTTGTTCGGCATATGTATCAAATCCCCGTGCAAGCCCAATTACAGTTTCTAAATCATCACCGGGAGAATATTCATATCCTCCGGCAAGTTGTACAGCGCCATTAATAGTTATAAAATTCTTATCCAGCTGATTCATAGGTATTTTTAATAAATCACCTTCTAAAAAATATGGATTATACTTACTATCTCCTGTAATAAAATATTTATATAAATCTACTTTCTGAACCGAGCCGTCTTTTCTTGTCAGAAGAACATTACGCATAGATGCCTGAGTCTGAAAAAACTCTCCTGTATTATAATTTTTATTATAAACATTTGTCATGTTTGTCGTATCGTAAAAAACTTGCCCCATTAAATCACTAACTCTCATAACCGGACTAACTTCATAGATTCCTTGAGAAAGACCATTTACTTTTATTAAAAATGTACGCGGTTGAGAAAGAGTAAAACTGACTTCACTCGAATAATATCTTTTCTTTACGGCTTTAATTACTTTATCCTTAGCTTCTGCTAAAGTCATATTTGCCACTGAAATCTCTCCAACTGTTGGTATTACAACAGAGCCTTCTAATGATACATACAAAGGCACTTGCTGATTAATAAAGCCATACAATCCAAGATTAAATAAATCATTTGGACCGACAATATATTCTGTACTTTTAATAACACCTTCTACCGGAGTTGTTTTAGAATGAACATTTCCATCAGTGATAGAACCGAATAATTGAGGTGCATCTGCATTTATTTTTGTAGTAGGAGATGTGCTGGTGGGGAGTTGATTTGAAGTCTTTCCTGTACTTTTATCTAACGGATTTTCTTTTTGAGAATAACTGTAGGAATAGCACAATAAAAGTGCAAGTACAAATGCAATCTTTAATTTCAAATTCTAATAATATTTAATTCAAAAAATATAACCGATATTTCGGTGCTAAAAATGTATAAAATCTAAATAAATTCTCCGGTTCGTATTTTAAAATTAAAGATTAAATTCTTTTATTGCTTTTGTTAGAATTTCTGAAGTTTCATCTTTTCCGGTTGTTTCACAATAAAATCTTAGTAATGGCTCTGTACCTGAAGCGCGAACTATAAGCCATCCATCTTCAAACATAAATTTTGTTCCGTCTAATCCGTCAATTGAAATAATTTTTCTGCCTGCTATTTCATCACCGGCTTTCAATTCCTTACATTTAATAAGTGTTGCCTGCTTCTTCTCTTCTGTTGTACCAACATCGTTTCTTCTATAATAATAAGAACCGAATTCGTCTTCAAGTTCTTTTTTTAGTTGCGATATACTTTTACCATAAGCAGCCAGCATTTCAAGGTAAAGCATTCCATTATAGACGCCGTCTCTCTCCGGCAAATGTCCTTTTATTCCGATACCGCCGCTTTCCTCAGCGCCTATCATTACATCTTCATTAATCATCAATTGAGAAATATGCTTGAAGCCAATCTGAACTGTTCTTAGTTCAATTCCATTCTTATCACAGAATTTTTTAATTAAATCACTTGTTGAAAAGCCTCTTACAACCATTCCTCTTAATCCTTTTTTCTCGTACAGATACTTTAATAAAAGAGCGAATGTTTTTTGAGCGTCTAAAAATTTCCCTGTTTCATCTATTATTGCTATTCTATCTGCATCACCGTCTGTAACAATACCTATATCAAACTTCCCTTCTTTAACTCTTTCACATACTTCACCAAGATTTTTTTCTACCGGCTCGGGAGCGCTTTTGCCGAATCCGGGATTTATCTCGCTGTGAATTTCTGTAACCTTTATTAATCTGCTGATAGTTTTTTGTCCGGCGCCGTACATGCAATCATAAATAACATTAAGATGGGCTGCATCAATAGCTTTTATATCAATCTTTTCCTTTAAATAATTTATATAGTAATCGTCGCCATCGAAGTATTCAACAATGCCTTCTGATAAAAGAGTATCCAGATTTTTTTTAATTTCAACTTCACCAATGTTTTTTAGTTCCGCTTCTATTTTTACTATTTCATCAGGACTCATCGAGCCGCCAAATTCATCTTTGAGCTTAAACCCGTTATACTTGGAAGGATTGTGTGAAGCCGTAATCATAATGCCGAAAGCCAGATTGAGATCTCTTGAAAGAAGTGAAACTGTAGGAGTAGTTACAAATTTATTTACAAGTTTTGTCTTTATCCCTTCATTGCCGAACACTTCAGCAACTGCTGCTGCAAATGCATCCGATTGAAATCTTGTATCGTAGCCAATAATTATTCCATTTTTAATCTTCGGATGATTTTTAAAAACTCTTGCTGTAGCCAAAGCTGCCCTTCTTACATTTGCAAAAGTATATGTATCACCGATAACAGCTCTCCAGCCGTCGGTACCAAATTTTACTGGTTCAGACATTATTGTAAATTGTTTTAGATTTTCTGCTTGTTAGTTCCTAGTTGGTTCTATGAGTATTAACCCATTCTTTCACATACTCGATGGTCTGGAAAGTCGGAGTTCCGGGTGTAAATAATTGCCCGACACCCATTTTTTTAAGCTCTTCAATATCAGCATCCGGAATAATTCCGCCGCCGAATAATAAAACATCATTCATCCCCTTTTCATCCATTAGTTTCTTTACTTTAGGAAAGATTGTCATATGCGCACCGCTTAAAATACTGATACCGATTGCATCGGCATCTTCCTGTAAAGCTGCTTCTACAATTGTTTCAGGTGTTTGCCTTAGCCCGGTGTAAATAACTTCAATCCCTGCATCTCTGAAAGCTGCAGCAATTACTTTGGCGCCTCTATCGTGCCCGTCAAGCCCCACTTTACCTATTACAACTCTGATTTTTTTAGACGTATTTTCCATAATTAAGGAAATTATGATAATTATTGATTTACTTCAAGGTATTTCCACCGATAAGAATGCCCTTATGACAGAAAAAATGATATAATAGCTCCTAATTTATTGGATAAGCAGGATAATGTAAAAGGAAGTCTAGCACTAATATATTTGATTTTCTAAATCAAACACTATCTGTCAAGTTATATTTCATACAACGGATATATTTCACCCTATTAGTACTAATAGGGTGTGATTTATTGATTTATTAAAATATTTTATGGAAATTATAGTGGAGTTATGAGTTATGAAGCGAGCATTAACACAAGGCTTCCCCCTCCTTCACAAGCTAGCAATTATCAAGTCCCGCTTTAGCGGGAGAAGGGGAAAGAGGGGGCGGTATTATAAGTAACCTGAAAAATAAAATCCGACTTTTTTCCGACCAATTCATTCAATTAATAATTAGTAATTAATAATGAATAATAGCTCGTAATTTAAAATTTTGAATTGGTAATTGAACAAGTATCCGACCAAAATCCGACTTTTTTCCGACCAAAATCTAGAATGAAAAAGTAGCATTGAAAAAACAATATCGGAGTTTGAAAACCCGACTTTTTTCCGACCAAATAGGAAAATGAAAATAATAGTAACCCCATCCTTTAGGATGGGGACTAAAATTCTGCCTGATAAAACCCCTCCTTAATAAGGAGGGGGAAGGGGGTGGTTAACAAAATTTAACCCTGAAGGGTTACTTTGGAATTTCTCAAACCCCATCCTAAAGGATGGGGTTACTGTTTGACGGTGCAATTTAAGAATCAAAAAATCCATCAAAAATTCATCACTGACGAAAAATGAAAATAGTCGTTGTTGTTTTACTAATCGGGAAGAACAAATCCCGACTTTTTGTAATTATCATTCAGCAATTAATACGCCTTGGCGGAAACAGAAAACCCGACTTTTTTCCGACTAAAATCTAGAATGAAAAAGTAGCATTGAAAAAACAATAACGGAGTTTTGAAAATCCGACTTTTTTCCGACCAAATAAAATATAAATCCTTATATTATATTTTGAATTTAAACCTTTTCGGGAAAAGTCTGTCTTATATTCAGACGTCTAAAATTTTACTTCTGAATAATTATTAATCTAAACCTTTTCAACATGAATAAACTAAAAAGAGCACCCCTGCTTTTTATTTTGCCTGCATTGCTGATACTACTGAATATTACAGGTTGTAATAAAAACGAAGTAACTTCTGCAAACTCAGGGACAGAGGATGAATATTTAACAAACGAAGCTGTTCAGTCAACTGACGGCTCAAACGACGATGATAACGAAATTCTGGGAAATCAGATAACTGACTTTTCTGATGACGGCGCAGTATTTAATAATACAAATGTTCCGCTTACCGGATATGATTCATTAAGATTTTACGGAAGAAGAGTTACAGGTGTAACGGTTGCGACTACTTTTACAGTTAATACGGACACATTAAAATCCTTGAATGTTAAAAGGACAATTACCGGGAATTTTATAATTAAAGGATATATTGGCGGTATACTCGACTCGATTTCAAAACCATATACTGAAGTTCAAAACAGAACTGCAACATTCAAAAGAATTAACAGAACTGAAGTTCATAGAAGAAACTGGAGATTATATCAGATATCGGCTGTTGACGGGCAGACAACTTCTCCCCAAACAGGAAAATCAAATATTACTATGAACAAGGTTGAAGTTTACAAGAACGATGCATTAGTACTGACTCTTAACGGACCTGACTTTACAACGAATGTATTTACTACAAGATATTTTTCAGGCGGAGGAGTGTTTAACTGGGGAAGGAACAATACTATCAAAGTAAAAGTATATCTTACAAGTAATCAGTCCGATACTGATTTTGTTGCCTTTCATTGGGCAAGAAATTCTTTTGGATTTCACAGAGTACCGTTTGCAATGACTTCCCAGGTTGTTAACGGGGGAAACTACGACAGAGTTTATGAAAAAACATTTGATATATACGGCTCACACAGATTTGGAGTATTTAATTCGTTTATCAGCGCTAATACAAGAAAATCCTTATGGGATAATAATCCGGGAGAATTCTCATCTACGTATATGGGAGTTCCCTATAGAATTTCATTCTAAGAATTTGCCCTTAATATTAAATTGACGCTGTCTTAAAAAGACAGCGTCTAATTTTTGGAGCATTTTAACATCGAAAAGAATTTAGTATTTTAGTGTAAACCTAAAAAGTGTATTGACTGGCGATTTGATAAATATAGATTCAGATGACATAGAAATAATTGATAGTTTTAAAAAGGGAAATGAGCATGCTTTTAATATTCTGGTAAATAAATATCAAAAAAAAAGTTTACTGGATAGTACGGAAAATGGTTCTTGACCACGATGACGCAAACGATATTACACAGGATATATTTATAAAGATTCACAGTTCTTTAAAAGACTTCCGGGGTGATTCAAAATTTTTCACTTACATATACAAAATAAGCGTTAATTTTTGCCTGAACCATATAAGCAAGAAGAAGAGAACAAGTAACAGAGAAATAGATATAGAAGACGATACATTGGATATTAAAAGCACTGACATGGGAACAGATGAGCATTATGACGAGAAGAGAAAGCAAAAGCTTCTTAAAGAAGCAATTGAAAATCTTGAAGGTCAGCAAAGAGCAGTATTTAACATGAGATTTTATGATAACCTTAGCTACGAAGAAATTGCAGCAATGATGAATAAATCTGTCGGCGGTATGAAGGCAAATTATTTTCATGCTGTCAAAAAAATCGAAGCTTACATAAAAAGTAAAAAAGATATAAAAGAAATTTTTAGCTCTTAAAAGTAGTAAACAATAAACAACGATATGGAAAATAATCATTTTGACGAGCTGCTTTACAGTCTTCCGGATTATATTACGGGAGAGCTTGATGACGAAAAAATAAAGGAAGAGATAGAAGCAAAATTACTGGTCGACTCCTCCTTCAGGGAAGAATACGATTCATTGAAATCAACAATGAATTTCCTGCAAGAAGCTGAACTAGAGCCGCCTTCGGAAGTATATTTTGCGAATTTGCAGGCTAATATTCTTTCTAAAGTCCGCAAGGAAAGTCCTTCAGAAAGACAAAGTATTTTAGGAAGGCTTGTAGGATATTGGAAAGTAGTGGTGCCGGCTCTTACGGTGTGTGTTGTACTTGTTATTTATACACAGAATATGAATACCCCGCAGCTTCCTTTAACAGAAAATAAAGTGCAGACCACTTTAACTGAAAAGCAGGACAATAAAAACCATGATACTGCCGGAAAAGATGAAGTATTAGCAAAAGAAAATTCTTCTATAGATAACACTGTAACATCGGGAGAATCTGAATTCAATCCAAAATACAAAAAGCAAATTTCAATATCTTCAAATGAAATAATGTCTTCTGAAGATAATTCATCATACACAGATGAACCGGATGGAAGCATTCTGTTTGGAAGAGATGAGGAAACACAGGCACAGGATGAATATGACAATTTATCGGCTGATGACCAGCTGGATATATTACAAAGCCTGAAAGATAAAAAATTATAATTTAACCTTTATGAAAAATTTTATTCTCATTGTAATAATATTTATAGTTTCATTTTCAGCTGCTAATGCTCAGCCGAAAAAAATGACTGACGAGCTTAAAAAAATAAGAAAGGAAAAATATCTGGAGAATGTATCAGTAGATGATGCAACTGCAGACAGGTATTTTGAACTTTTCGATGAAAACTTTCTTGCAGTCAAAAAACTGAGCAAGCAAAAGAAAGAGAATATGGAGTATATAGAAAAAAATATTGAGGCAGCAGATGTTTCAGCCAGGATAGAAGAAATTCTTGATATAGATTCAAAGATTGTGGAAAAGAAAAAAGATCTTTACACTCAATTGAAAACTTTTTTATCACCTAAACAGATTGCTCAGTCAATTATATTTCAACTAAAATTCAACAAAGAATTAAAGAATCAAATAGACAAAAGAAAAGATAAACGCCGTAAAGAGGAAAGATAACGTCACCTGCAATACAGCTCCATTGCTTCCTTTGCTTCTTTAAGACCAAAATTCATGGCTTCCTGAAAATCCAGACATGCTTTATCGGATTTTCCTAGCCCCAGATATGCTATCCCCCTGCCGTAAAATGCTTCGGAATAATTAAACTTTTGTCTGATACAAGTAGAATAATCTTTTAATGCTTCATTAAATTTATTAACTGCAAGATAAACTGTACCTCTCCCGTGATATGCTTTATAAAAAGTTGAATCAGATTCTATCGCCATATTAAAACTTGACATCGCAGAATCCATCTGTCCTTTCTGCATAAAATAATTACCTCTGTTATAAAGCTCATTAGCTGACTGTGAGAAGCCTGCATTGTAGAATAGGACAATGAAAATTGTTAAAAATAATAATTTCATTTTAAAAATTTATTTTGCTAAAATCATTTTTTGAGTAAGAGTACCTTCAGATGTTTCTAACGAATAGAAATAGATTCCTGTTCCAAAACCATCCATATTAATTTTTTCATCATAATTTCCGGCTTTGAAGAAACCTTCTTTTAAAACTCTTATTAATTTTCCTGACACATCATACACCGATAACTTTATATCTGAATTTTTATCTAAAGTAAAATTTATATTGGTAGAAGGATTAAAAGGATTAGGATAATTTTGATATAATCTGAAAGAAAGACTTACTTCACTTACATTATTTTCTATACCGACTATCTCGGTAATATTTCTTTTCCAACCTCCTGCAAAGTCTGTTCCTGCGTAAACTTTAGTTGCGCTTACACCCATAGCAGTTATTAACTGGTTTGATAACCCTTGATTGAAAGCAACCCAAACACTTCCCCCGTTAAATGTGGCAAACACTCCTGATTGTGTTGCAGCAATCACTTTATTTCCTGTTGCGGCTAAGCCATTAATTGTTGTATTAAGTAATCCATTATTTATCTGTGTCCAGCTTCCGCCGTTATCGGTTGATTTAAAAACACCTGCGCCATACGTACCGCAATAAATATCATTCCCCAGATAAGTAAAACAAGGTACATATTGATTTATTAAACCTGTATTCACAGCAGTCCAGCTTGCCCCTTGATTTGTAGAACGAAACACTCCGCCGCCATAAGTACCTGCATATACATCGGAGCCTTTTGTTAAGAGACCTATGACAGTTTGATTTGTTAATCCTGAATTTGACTGTACCCATGTAGTTGCGGGACCATCGCAAATAAAAACACCGCCGCCATAAGTACCGGTTAAAAGTTTAGTTCCTATAGTGGTAAAAGCCGATATACTGAAATTTGTTATTCCGCTATTTGTAGGAGTCCAGTCAGAGCTGATATTCAAATTATTATAGAACACTCCTGAGTTAGTACCTATCACTACGCTGGTTCCATACAAAGTCATAGCATAAACACCGTTATCAATAAGTCCTGCGCCTGAGTTTATCCACGTAAGTCCGTCGTCAGTTGTATAATTGAATTTATTATTGGCAGTACCGACAAATACTTTTCCGGTAACCGGAAGTATGCACTTCATCTGCGCTCCGGCAGGTCCGTTCATCGTTACCCATTGAGTAAAGCCCTTTGATGAAACCAATAACATAAGAATAAAGACAGAGTAGAATATTTTTTTCACTTAGGAGGATTATTTATACAATACACAAAATTAACTTTTTTATTTAATTAAATGAATTGAATTCAGAATACTTGTATCAAACTTTTTTGTTTCGGCATTTATTCATATTTTTAGTAAAATTTCCAGTATGATTGAAATCACTCACTATATAAAAACCTTTATTGCTGTATTTGTATTGGTAAATCCTCTCGAAGGAATACCTTTATTTCTTAATGAGACGCAAAACGTACCTAAGGAAAAAAGATTAGCCATTGCAAGAAAAGCATCTATAGGTGTTACGGTGATTTTATTGTTTTCACTTTTTCTGGGACGATTGATACTCGAATTATTCGGAATTGATTTAGCAGCGTTTCAGCTTTCAGGCGGAATAATAATTTTTATAATTGCTTTGAAAATGGTTTTAACCAGTGATGATAGTTCAAAAGATCCCGGCAATACAGCGCAACCGGCTAAAGACCCTTCCAGTATTGCAATTGTTCCACTGGCAATTCCGCTTTTAGCGGGACCGGGACCAATCTCAACGATAATTCTTTACGGAAATATGGGAACGGGCATAGTGCATTACAGTGTACTTGCAGGGATAATTTTCGCAGTAGGATTTGCAACCTGGCTATCTTTAAAAGCTGCTGCACCGATGACAACTTTTCTTCATCAGTCCGGCGTAAATGTTCTCACAAAAATTTCAGGTCTGTTGGTAGCAGCCATAGCTGCTGAAATGGCGTTAACAGGTTTACTGAAACTTCTCCCAAAGCTTCCTCATTAATACATTTAGCAATGTAACACAAAAAAATTATTAACCCCAATGCGAAGAATAATTATATTTAGCCTCTTACTTTTATTTACTTCCTGTTCAAAAGAACAAAATGAAGAAAAGATTACCAAAACACCCGAAGTAAAAAAAGACACAACTGAAACAATAACAAAAAAAACTGAAAAGGAATTAATTTCCATAATAGCCGTCGGAGATATAATGATGGGTTCAAACTATCCATCTAATGCATCTCTCCCGCCGAACGATGGCAGCGATATATTAAGCGGAGTAAGCGA
>JBHEKU010000280.1:0-18758 GCA_041859205.1 Ignavibacteria bacterium
AAGCTCGCAGAATAATTTGCTTCTCAGCAGACAGAATTTAAAACTCAATATCGGTTCAAAGACAAGTGAAGATTATGATGCTGCAGGCAGCCTGCTTTATGATTCGCTTGAAGTGTTTGGCACGACAAATAGTTTATTAGATAGGATTGCAAAGGAAAATATTACAATAAAGCAGCTTGATCTAAACAGACTTATAAATGAAGAGCTTGTTACAGTTGATAAAGCAAACTATCTGCCGAAGCTTTACGGCTTTGCTCAGTACGGATTAGCGGCAAATGAAGATGACAATAGATCACTTGGCAGTTACAGATTTTTTAATACTTTCAATTTAGGGTTAGGTCTTTCCTGGAGTCTGAACTTCTTCAAAAACGATTACAAAGTACATCAGAGCTTAATCGAAGTTAAAAAAAGCGAAGAGCAGATAAGTGATGTTAAGAGTAAATTAAGAACTCAGGCACAGAGTGTAATTTTAAGAATAGAAGATGCAAGAAACAGAATCCGTTCGCTTTATGAAACAGTAAAACTTTCTCAAAGAGGACTTGAGCTTGCAGACGTCAGCTTTAAGAACGGTGTGTTGAATCAGATCGACGTTCTTGATGCAAATTTACAAGTAAGTCAGTCACGCCTTGCATATCTACAGGCAATATATGATTATCTTATTGCAAGAACTGATTTAGAAGAATTAATGAACAGCAAAAAATAATTTTTAAGTAAGTAATACAATGACGTTCAGGGGCGCCCCTTCCGATGCATTAGTCGGATTCCACTTAAGCAGAGTAAGTTTAATCTCATCGATTGGGAAAAAAGAAATCTGCGAAAGGAGAGATAAGTGGAATCAGGTTTTTTCGGAAAGGGCGCTTCTACTTTAGGCTTGCGGATTTTTTTAAAAAAATTTAATTAAGGGATTAATACATGAACAAAATAGCTCTCATAACAGGTGGCAGCAGAGGACTTGGAAAAGACATGGCGCTGAGGCTTGCCGAAAAAGGAAACGATGTAATCATTACTTATCTCTCAAAAAAAGATGAAGCAAATGATATTGTAAAAGAAATTGAATCAAAAGGAAGAAAAGCTCATGCGCTTCAGTTTGATGCGGGCGATATAAAATCGATTGATAGTTTTTTAAGTGAAGTAAAAAATGTTTTAACTGAAAAATGGAATACAGAGCGATTCGATTTTCTTATTAACAATGCCGGCATGGGGCAGACAATCCCCTTTTCACAGGTAACTGAAGAGGATTTTGACAGATTTATGAATGTGCATTTTAAAGGAGTATATTTCCTTACACAGAAAGCTTTGCCTATGATGAACGATAACGGAAGAATTATAAATCTTTCAAGCGGTACAACACGATTTGTAAATCCGGGCTACTCAATATATGCAACGATGAAAGGCGCAATAGAAGTGCTTACAAGGTATGTGGCTAAAGAAGTCGGAGCAAGAGGAATTACAGTTAATATTGTAGCTCCGGGACCTATTGAGACCGATTTTAATAATGCAGCAATACGCAGTAATCCGCAGGCAAAAACCTTTTTAGGTTCGATGACGGCTCTGGGAAGAGTCGGCACTGCAGAAGATATAGGCGGCATAGTTGCCTTTTTATGCAGTAATGATGCCGGATGGATAAACGGCCAGAGAATAGAGGCATCAGGCGGCATTAATTTGTAAATCCGGTCTAAGTATTTATACGTAATTCAAGTGTAAATATAGAGTAGGGATAATTTTGTAAATTATTTTTTTCATTAAAGTTTATTATTTTGCTGTCATGAGCTTGATAAGATCAAAAGGAAAATTTGTTTCCAATAGAGATGAAACAGTAAGATTATTTAAGAATCCGATTCTTGAATATTTCTCACATATTCATCCTATAACGCCTGTGGTAGTTTTTGTGCCTTTTGCACTGATTTTTCTGTATATGTCGTTTGCGTCTGTAGGTATATTGAACACGATATTCCTCTTCATAGTCGGTGTATTTTTATGGACTATATTCGAGTACTCTTTCCATAGATGGGCATTTCACTATCATCCAAAATCAATTCCCGGAAAGAAGCTGCACTTTTTAGTGCATGGTATTCACCATGATTACCCGAGAGACAGGACGCGTCTCGTGATGCCACTGCTGGTAAGTGTTCCGCTTGCATTACTTTTTTATTTTATATTCCACGCTGTGTTTGGAGTATTTGGTTACACAACATTTGCCGGATTTATATTAGGATATGTTTCGTATGATTCCATTCATTACGCAACACATCATATGCCTATGAAAGGTAAAATCGGCAAGTACCTGAAAGAATATCACCTGAGACATCATTACAATGATGAACATACTGCATACGGAGTAAGCAATCCCCTATGGGACTATGTATTCTCAACTGTTCCTCCGCATATAAAGGAAGAAAAGAACGATGCTAATTGATTTTATAATTAAATAATTTTAATTTAAAAAAGGTTTTTGAACGGAGTTTGAAAACCTTTTTTATTTTAAACCGTGAATGAAAAATACTGAAGATAAAAATACCGGTTTACGTAATGAAGTTGACAAGCTTAACGAAGAAGCATTAAAAGCATCAAATTCCGATGTTCAGCTTGCGAAAGAACTTCTTGAAAAAGCCAATAACATTGCAAAAGAGATATCATATAAAAAAGGATTGGCGCGTAATCTTTATATCTACGGATATTATTATCTGAGAACAAGCAGATATGAAGACGCTAAAACAGTTACCGATGAATCTATTTCACTATATGAAAATTCAGGAGATAAAGCCGGTGTAGGGCATTGTTATAATAATTACGGCGGAGTTTATCTTTATCAAAGCGATTTCAAAAAAGCTCTAGAGTATTATCAGAAAGCCCTTGAAGTATCTGAAGAATTGAATGACAAAAGGTCAGAGTCAATTGCTGAAAACAACATTGGTAATATTTACCTTCAGCTGGGAGAATCTTACAAAGCATTAGAGTACTATATAAGAAGCCTTAACATTAAAATTGAGTTCAATGACACTGCGGGAATAGGAAATACACATAGCAATATAGGAACTGTGCATTTAAAGCTTTCTAATTTCAACATTGCAATTGAAAATTATAAAAAAGCTCTTGATCTGGCGGAGAGAGTTAATGATAAATATATAATCGGAAATGTACTGATGAATTTAGGAGTTGCATACTCTAAAATGGATGACCACGTAAAAGCACTGGAGTACTACAAGAGATGCCTTGGCATGCGGCAGGAAATGGCTGACCGTCATGGAATGGCGCTGGTACTGAATAATATTGGTGTGAGCTTATCGGTTACAAAGGGATTAAAAGATGCAATGAAATATTTTCGCAAATGTCTGAAGATACAAAAGGAGTTAAACTATCCATTTGGTCTTTCTGAAACTCTGGAGGAAATTGCCGAACTGAATTTCGCCGAGGGAAATTATAATGAAGCAATTGATTACTTAGAAAAAAGTATAAAAATTGCTGAAGAGAATGAGTTTAAAACGATGATGGAAGGATGCAACTTATTATTTTCAAAAATCTATGCAGCAAAAAAAGATTATGAAACTGCGCATAAACACCTTCAGGGTTATATCAAAATAAAGGAAGAGCTGTTAAATGATAATTCCGAAGCGAGAATAAAAAATGTGCAGATAGTGTATGAGACAGAAAGCGAAAGGAAGTTATCGGAATTCTACAGGCAAAAATCTATTGAGCTCGGAAAATTAAACGACAGGCTGGAAGAAATCAATAAACAGAAAAATGAATTTATGGGAATTGCCTCTCATGATCTGAGAGACCCGATTTCTTCTATTCATTCTATTGCAGAGATAATCCGCGAAGAAAATATCAAGCTTAATGCAAGCGAGATAATAGAGTATTCAGACGGTATTGTAAAGCTCTCAGATAAGCTTCTTGGGCTGCTCAAAAATCTGTTAAATGTAAACAGAATTGAATCGGGAAATTATAACTACAAATTCGAATCTGTAAATTTAAATGACACTATTAATGAAATAGTGAGAATGTATAACGGACCTGCCGATGAAAAAAATATTTCTATTGAAGTCGACGTTCCTAATAAAGGCTTGAAAATAAAAGCGGACAGATATTCGCTTGAACAGATATTAAGCAATCTTATTTCTAACGGAGTAAAATTTACTTATCCCGGAAAGAAAGTTTATGTAAGCGCTTCTGAAACTGATAAAAAAATAATTCTGGAAATCAAAGATGAAGGTCAGGGGGTGAAGCCGGGAGAGATAAGCAAGCTGTTCGAAAAATTTGCTAAGATAAGTTCGAAGCCGACCGGAGGAGAGCTTTCAACCGGTCTCGGGCTTTCAATTGTAAAAAAACTTACTGAGATAATGAAGGGTGAAATTTCCGTTGTTTCTGAAATCGGAAAAGGAACTAAGTTCACTCTCGAATTTAAAAAATCGTAAATTATCTGTTTATCATATTTTTATTCAGCAGACCATCTAATTCACTGTAAGTGAATTTCACTTCTATTACGCCGAGCGCATAAGCAGCAATTTCATAATGATTAAATAAAAATTCAATTCCGTCCTTAGTAATGGCAAAGTTTTCGTTTGGATAAATTTTGTTTTCAAAAAATCCCACATCTGTCAGCTTTTCATTTGCTTTCACTTCATATTGTTTTCTTATCGCCGCTTCGATCATTTTACTGAGTTTGCTATCGGAACCTTCCTTAAAAATATCTTTTATATAAAGCACATTTCCGGTCTTCATATCAAAATTTGTATATGTTGTATTATATGCTCCGTGAGCCCCGCCTAAATAATTTTCCATATCGTTTTTTACGCAGAGAAAATCAGCAGTGTTATAAACAATTGCAGTTGAGTCTTTTAAATACCATGCTCCCGGAAAATCAGGGACTTCTTTTTTGAAATCTTCATAATCCTTCATAAATCTTTCCGTAATCTTATCGAAGTCTGAATAGTGAGTATCTTCAACATTGTAAGCAAGCAGGGCATTATCTCTGATGCTTTCGTCAATTTGTTTCTTCCATTTTCCTTCAGTCATTTCAAGATAGTAAATCTGAATATTTGCGCAGTCTTCCCTCGTTACATCACAGCCCTTATAGGATTTTGTGAATGACTTCTGAGTAAACTTCCACACATCTCCGTTTGAATTACTGCCTGAGCCCTGCGGATTTGTTGTCTGACCTGTCTGCGGAGATTTTTTATCAGTAGAATTTGTGTTTGTATTGTTGCTTGTCTGTTCCTGCTTTTTATCAGGTGAGTCAGTTGTGTTTTTATTTTCTGTAGTCTTTGAAGAATCGCGTGTGCATGCTGCTAAAGAAAATGAAAGTATTACAAGTGCTGTTAAAATTGTTTTATTCATTATAATGGGGTTAGTAATCTGAAAAATCCAATTTATAAAAATAATTTGCAAGTTTCAAAACTTCCCCTTGCTAAACGGAATTTTCTTCTGTATAAAATAAAAAAAAAGCCAATGAACTCTCACCCATTGGCATTTTCTTTATTACGTCGTCTTTATTACTAAACAATTATGTTGAAGAATCAAAATCCCATTCCGTCATTCGATGGCGGAGCAGTATCATTTCTTCTTCTTTTTTGGTTCTTATCTTCCTTGCCGAATTTATATGTAAATGTAAGGTACGCTGCTCTTGTATCTCTTTTTCTGAACAGGGTTTCTGTAAAGTTAGGGTCATCTAAAAGCACTTTGAACTTAAGATTATTAAAAACATCTGAAACTCTTAAGCTTACACTTGCCTGATTATCAAAAAAATCTTTCTTTAATGATACATCGAACGATGTAAACGGCTCTACGCTTCCCTGAGTTGTTACCATTTTTCCCGAGTAGAAATACGAGAGCTGAATATCTACTATTCCCGGCAATCTCATGAAAGATGATGCTCTGCCGCTCCATGAATATGTTGAGTTTGTTGCAGGCACGTTAGGAATATTTGCAGTAACGTCGTTCTTAAAATAACTTACACTTCCGTTAAGGCTCCAGAACTGAAATAGAGTTGTATTCATTACAAGCTCTGCGCCGTATGATTTACTTCTCTCAAGATTTGCCATTGTAGTAAGCGTTCTGTTGCTATCCACTAAAGTTCTTGTTCTAGTTATCTTATCATAGGTATCTCTGTAGAATAAAGTAGGAGTTACTGTTGTCTGTGAAAAATATTTTATAAAGCTGAGCTCGTATGAATTTGTATACTCAGGCTTTACTTCAGGATTACCCGAGTAATAATTCAGCGGGTCAGTTGCATTCACAAAAGGATTCAGGTCCCATAATCCCGGACGGTAAATTCTTCTGCTGTAGCTTGCAGAAAGCTCTTCAGTTATTCCCAGCTTTTGGGTAACGCTTGCGCTTGGAAAGAGGTCAAAATAATTTTTCTTAAAAGTCTCACCTGTTGTTACAAGATTACCGTCGGTATTTGTCTGTTCACCTCTTACTCCCAGAATAAAGCTAGTATTATTTATCTTTGAAGAGAAGGTAAGGTAACTCGCAATAATATTATCTGAATATTTAAATCTGTTAGTCAGGTTAGTATTGTTTACAAATGTATTTGTTGTATAGTTATAGTCTTCGCTTCTATAATCTTTATCAGTATTTCTGTATGTTTCTTTTACACCGACTTCAAGCTTTGCATTTTCTGAGAACGGATGCGTGTAATCCAGCTGTCCGTTAAACTCATCATTCACTTCATTGTTCAACTGGTTTCTTTTGGACTGAGGTACTCCCTGATTTATATAATAATCAGTTACGTTATTCGATGTGGAGTTATCTGTCCATCTTAGAAACGTCATATCATTTGTCAAAGTCTGTTTTGGATTTTTAAACTTCAGAGTATAGTTACTCGCAAGATTAAAACTGTACCCGTCCCCTTTCTCAAATTGTGATGTAAGATAATTTCCGGTCTGCACATTCTGTGTATTGCTTTGTATTACATTATTCGATTCGCTTCTTTGTCTTCTTCTGTCACTGTAATTTCCTGAAATGCTCAAGGAATTATTATCATCAAATGTATAATCAAATCCGCCTTTGCCGAAGTGATTATAGTTTCTGAAATTTCCGTCTGTCGATTGATTTGTAAAAGCGTAAGTGCTGTTCACTAAATTATTTCTGTCACTGTTTCCTTCTATGAAAAAATTATTCAGCCTGTAATCATAACCTCCGAAAAGATTTAATCCTTTATTTTTTACATTAAGATTAAATGAGCCGTTATATTTATCCTTTGTTCCGGCATTCAGCGTAAAGTTTCCGTTATAACCGAATCCGTCATTTTTTTTCATTACAATATTAATAATTCCTGATGCGCCTTCTGCATCGAACTTCGCACCGGGATTTGTAATCAATTCTATAGATGATATCTGATTTGCAGGAATCTGCTCAAGCATCGTATTCATATTATTGCTGTTAATGCCGAACGGCTTGCCGTCAATAATAATTTTTACATTAGAGTTGCCGCGAAGCGTTACATTGCCGTCAACGTCAACTGAAACCGATGGGATATTTTTCAATACATCGATTGCCGAACCGCCTGTTACGTTCAGATTTTTTTCAACGTTAAAAACTCTTCTATCCGGCTTTAGCTCAATATCACTTTTTTCGGATTCTACAACGATTTCTTCTGTAGTAGTTGTACCAGATTTTAATTTCAAATCTAGAGTCTGTGCAGAATTGCTTTCATCAAGAGTAATTCCTCTTGCATAAGATTTTGAGTACCCTGTCAGCTCAACTAATACTGAATACTTACCAAATGGAACATTGTCGATGGTGAACACTCCGTTTGCATCGGTTTCCGTACCGGAAACTAAAGTAGAATCAACTGCGCTGAGCAGTTTCACTGCAGCAGACTGAATTGGTGCATTGTTATCTTTATCCGTTACTTTGCCGGTAATTTTACCCTTAGTATTTTGAGCCTGCGAGGGCGCATAAGCAGCAAAAAATAAAGGAAGAATCAGCATTAATTGAAGAATTTTTCTCATCAGAATAATTTAAAATCTTTAGAAGTTTAATTTTTGTTTGTTTACGGTATTAAATGTGAAAAGTTGTAAAAAACTTAGAAAAAAATTGAGGGGCTTTGAGGACTTAGACTTATAATTTTACATAAGGTTTCAAAATAAAATAAAAAATGCCCGCTTAATTTCTTAAGCGGACATTATTGTTTTGTCGTATTATTTATTTTGGAATAGATTAATTATTAGCAATAATCTGAGCGCCAAGTGCTTGTGTTCCGGTTGCTCCGACAAATCCTTTAGCAAATACAGTATATATTTTTCCATTTTGTAAAGTAACGCTGCCAAGATTTAGCACAACGGTTGGCGTTCCTGCCAGACGAACTTCAAGCGGATACGTTCCTGCATCAAGCGGAGTGAAATTTGAATTCTGCTTGAACACATAGTTGCTAAACAATACCGGTCCGCCTGTTACCGCCACATCAACTGCCGGAGCATTTGGCGAGAGGTGAACAAACCGCACATGAGATTTTCCTGAAGCCGGAGCTGTTAAGTCATCTGTTAAAAATATAGCAGAAATTTTACTTACACTGTCAACTGCAAAGATTGAATAATTTTTATTGGTTTCAAAGTTAAGATTAGCGTTTATTACCGTTGTTGCTGTGCCGGTAACATTTACTTTTATATTTCTAGTGCCGGAATTTAAAGTAAGATAGGCAGTATTGTTAGGATATGTAAGATTCGTTCCTACAATTGTTCCATCAACTAATGCATCTACGCCGGGCGCATTTGGTGAAGCATGTACTATCATAGTTTTTGCCTGTGTAACAACAGGATTAGTAGTTACGTCATCAGACTTACATCCAATGACTGAGAGACTTAAAGAGCATAGTAATGCGAATATCAACAATGATTTGTTAAATAACATATATTCCTCCTTAGGAAATTGTTTTTAATTTTAGTTAATTGTTTTTGGTCTTAACTATCCGCGGTAGTTTTCTGGTTTGTACTATATATTACAAACGGTAAGTTATTATTCGATATTGGGGTCGATGATTATTTCAATTCAAAACCAACTAAGCATAAATAAAAGTTCCAAACATTTTAATTTTAATATTAAGAAATTGCAAAAGCTGAAATCAAAAACATTAAATTAATAAAAAATATTATCTTTATTTTAGCAATTCCTGTTAATATATTTGTAAATTAATATCACAAATTACAAAATAAAATTTTTCTAATGCCTAAGATTATCCTTGAGTTAAATTACAGTATTTATCCTGAGAAAAGAGATGAATATCTTGAGATAGCAAAAAAAATGACGGAGATAATTCAATCTACCTCCACAAAAAATTATTCAATCTACGAAAATAAAAAAGGCTCGAACAATTTCAGCGAGATATATCTCTGTGCATCTGAAATAGAATTCGAAGCTATTGACGATAATGAAAACGATGAAGTAACTGCTCTTACAGATAAACTGTTCCAGAGCTTCATAGTAGATAAAAAAGTAACTTACTCTACCAAATACGAATTATAATCGGTCTTTTGTAAAGAATTGTTATAAGTTTAAAAATGATATAATTTCAAGGAGTATACCTATAAAAAGGCGTACTCCTTTTTTATTTAATGACTACAGCGAACGAAAACAGAATAAAATTTTTTCATCTTCCCGAAGGGTTTAATTTCAAGACAAGCAAGACTGCAAAGCTGCTCATTGGAATTATTACCATCATCGTTATTTCGTTGATGCTTCCCAGCTATAAAAATATAGATACGGAATATGAAGTGGGTACGATTTGGTCGAAAGAGGACCTTATTGCACCGTTCTCCTTCCCGATTTATAAAGACGAAGCCGATTATGAAAAAGAGAAGCAGGATGCAAAGCTAAGCGTAAATCCTGTTTTCGATGAGCAGAATAAAAACTCTGTAACAGCAGACAGCCTTTCAATTTTTTTCAGAAGCTTATCAGGCGTATTCCGTGATGCAAGCGAGCTTGAAAAAAATAATCAGGGGGGACTGAAATCATCGCGGCTTGAAAAGCAGCTCGGCGATCTGGGCTCAGTTTTATCTCCCGAAGATATTACATGGCTGTACCTCCTTTATAAAAAAGAAAATACAAGCACAGTAATTACATTTGACCAGTTCAGAAATGCAGTTGAAAACGCTGCGCAGGAAAATTATTATAACAACGTTATTAATATAAGTAAGGACTCTCTTAAATCTTCAAAGATATCGGTAAAGAAAGAGAATATAAAAGTCCAGCTCTCTGAGGATAAAACAAGCGTTATCGATAAAAACGAACTGATGAATATGATGACGGATAGGCTGCGAAATTCCGTAAAGGACTCTGCATATACAGTTATTGCAAAAAAAATATTATCTGCTTTTGTAAGAGAGAATTTAATTTATAATAAAGAGCTGACGGATTTAGAAATACAAAATAAGATTGAGAAGATACCAAACACAATCGGGATTGTAAAAGGAAACGAAAGAATTGTCAGTAAGCACGACCCGATAAACAGAAATACAAAACTAAAGCTGGACTCATATAAAAAAGTCCGGCTGGAAAAGCTTGGAGTTGAAGATTACTTCGTTCAGTACATCGGCAAAGTACTTACTGTTCTTATACTCGCGCTGCTTACGGCATTCTTCCTCTATTACATAAGAAGAAATATTTATGATAATAATAATATGCTTATTTTATTATCATCGTTAATAATTCTTGTCAGCTTTATTGCATTTATAAGTTTAAAAATTACCGTCAATGCCCCGGTAGAGTATCTTATTTTCGTTTCAGTAGCATCAATTCTTCTTACAATTTTATTTGATTCAAGACTTTCATTTTATATTACTATCATAAACTGCTTCCTTGTTGCGTCCATTCGCGGAGGTGATTATACAATTGCATTCGTTTCATTCTGCGGTTGCGTGCTTGCAATTTTCAGCGTGCAGGATATAAAGAACCGCTCGCAGATTTTCCGCTCGTTTTATTTTATGCTGATTGGATATTCGATTTCTATTCTTGCAGTCGGGCTGGATAAAACAGAAGACACTTCGAAAATTTTAGTACAGATCTTATTCGGCGGCATTAACTCGATGCTGTCCCCTATTATTGCATACGGACTTCTTATCTTTTACGAAAGAACATTTAAGATAACAACTGACTTAACTCTGCTTGAACTCTCAGACTTCAATCATCCTTTGTTAAAAGAGCTGTCTTCTAAAGCGCCTGGCACTTTTCATCACAGTATTGTTATGGGAAATTTATCTGAGGCGGCTGCAGAAGCTATCGGCGCTAACTCAACTCTTGCAAGGGTAGGATGCTATTATCACGATATAGGCAAAACATTAAAGCCGCAGTACTTCATTGAGAACCAGCTTGACCACAACAAGCACGAGAATTTAAATCCGAATATAAGCACAAAGCTTATTATCTCCCACGTAAAAGACGGTATTGAGCTTGCAAAAAAATATAATCTGCCGCAGGAGATTGTTGATTTTATCCCTATGCATCATGGCACAACTTTAGTGTCATATTTTTTTCATAAGGCAAAATTTAATGCAAAGTCAGAAGAGATTTCGGATTATATTTACAGATATCCCGGACCAAAACCGCAGACAAAAGAAACGGGAATTGTAATGCTTGCCGATGCAATCGAAGCAAGCACGCGGGCAATAGAAGAACCGACTCCGCAGAAAATTGAAAACAGAATTGATGATGTTATCAAAGCAAGATTTATGGAAGGCGAGCTTGATGAGTGCGAGCTCACATTTAAAGACTTAACAAAAATAAAGCAGGCATTCATAAAAATTCTTGTAGGCATTCATCATCACAGGATAAAATATCCCGAGCAGAAAAAATTAGAGTTCAAATCAAAAGTTTATTAATTTGTAAATACTAAATGACGCAGGACTTTGACTTATCACGAAAATTATTTATAAACTATCTTAAGCACGAAAAATCTTTATCTGAAAATACAATAAAGTCATACAAGTTAGATTTAGAAAAATTATTCGATTACTTAATAAATGTAAAGCTCATTGAGAAAATCAAAAACATCCGTGAAGATGATTTAATAGATTTTTTCAAGTTTGCAAATTCTTCTAAAGAAGATTCTGAAGAGAAATTTGCAATCCGAACAATGAGCAGATATCTATCAACATTCCGTTCGTTCTTTAAATTCCTTGAAGCAGAAAAAAATATAGATGCAAATCCTGTTGAGAATATTGACTCGCCTAAGATTGCAAGAATAATTCCTGAATATCTTTCAATAGAGGAAGTTGATAAAATTTTAAGCAAGCCTGATGTATCGAATAAGCTGGGCTTGCGCGATAAAGCAGTGCTCGAAACAATGTACGGCTCGGGTTTGCGCGTTAGCGAGGCGATAAATTTAACTGTTTCAAATGTTTTTTTTAAAGACGAATTTATACGGGTCTTCGGAAAAGGCAACAAAGAAAGAATTATTCCGATAGGAAGAACAGGACTTAAGTTCATTGATAAGTATATAAACGAAAGCAGAGCAGCATTAAAAAATTCTCACTCGGAAAATTTTTTATTCCTGAATTTCAGAGGTAAAAAACTTTCACGCATGGGAATTTATGATATTGTAAAAAGATACTCACGCGAAGCAGATATAGAAAAAGATGTTCATCCGCATACACTAAGGCATTCGTTTGCAACTCACCTTTTGCAGGGAGGCGCAGATATAAGAATTATACAGGAGATGCTCGGTCACTCCGATATTTCAACGACACAAATTTACACTCATACAAACAGAGATTATTTAATTGAGGTGCATAAAACTTTTCACCCCAGAAGTTAAAGAAGTTAATTGAAAGCAGTAGAGTTTAACAACATCACCAAAAGTTTTGGACAGCTTACAGTAAACGATAAGGTTACATTCGCAGTGGAAGAAAACACTGTGCATTGTCTTTTAGGAGAGAACGGTGCAGGCAAATCCACATTGATGAAAATTTTATTCGGAAGCTATAAGCAGGATGCAGGTACTATAAAAATACGAGGGAAAGAAGTTAACTTTAAATCACCGCTCGATGCAATAGATGAAAAGATCGGAATGCTGTACCAGCATTTTATGCTCATCGATGATTTTACGATATGGGAAAATGTTGTCATTGGAAATGAGCTGAGCTCCGCAGGTAAGCTTGACTACAAAAAAATAAAAATACGCCTTAACGAGATTATAGAGAACTACAATCTCGGTTTAGATATTAATAAAAAGATTTGTGATATAAGTATAAGTGAAGAGCAGAAAGTTGAACTTTTAAAACTGCTTTACAGAAATTCAGAGATATTAATTTTTGATGAGCCCACTGCAGTACTCTCCCCTGTCGAAGTGAAAGAATTTTTCAAAATTATTGAGAAGTTCAAAGCTGACGGCAAGACTATAATTTTCATAACCCATAAATTAAATGAAGTAAAAGAGCTTGCTGATAAAGTTTCTATTCTTAGAAAAGGTCAGTTAGTTTATGAGACAACTAAGGAAGATATTAATGTTCAAAAGCTCGGCAATGAAATAATAGGCAACGTAGAAATTGCAGAGTCCCCTGCTAAAATTCATCCGGGAGACGAGATCAAAAAAACATTTCTTGAAATGAAAAACATTTCATTGGTGAAAGATAAAGTTACAGTTCTTGATGGTGTCACCATGGATATTAAAAAATATGAGATACACGGAATTTGCGGAGTTGAAGGCAACGGGCAGCAGGAATTAGTGGACGTTATTCTCCAGTTTGAAAAAAACTTCGGAGGTACACTGATGATGAAGGATGACAGAGTTTCCATTGTGCCCGATGACAGATATAAGCGGGGAATGATAAAGGAATTTACAATCGGTGAAAATATTTTATTAAAAAAGAAAAAACAGGGGATACTTTCAAAGCATAACATAGATGCAATGTCTCAGCATATCATGAAAAAATATGATGTGCGCGCTCCTTCGGCGGAGACTCCACTTGGCTCGCTCTCAGGCGGTAATCAGCAGAAAGCTATCATTGCCCGCGAGATTGAGATGCAGCAGAACACAATGATTTTTTATCATCCAACAAGAGGCGTTGATATTAACGCAACCGCTTTTATACATTCTGAAATTGTAAACCTGAGAAATGCAGGTAAAGCAATTTTATTAATCTCATCGGATTTAGATGAACTACTAAAATTATCTGACAGATTAAGCGTGATGCATAAGGGAAAAATTATAAAGACTTTCACAGAAGAAGAATTGAACACAGATAATAAAAATGATTTACTCGATAAGATCGGGAAATTTATGATAGGATGTGATTAGGAGAAAGAATGATTAGAGCATTAGACAGATTCAGTATTCAAACAAGGGCAAACATAGTTTCAATATCATTATCATTACTTGCTACATTTGTTATTACTGTAATTTTAATTTTACTCATAGGTAAAAATCCGTTACCGATTTTTACAACAATGTTTACCGATGTATTTTTAAGCGGATACGGAATAGGACAGACTCTTTTCAGAGCAACACCGTTGATAATCTGCGGATGCGGACTTGCATTCTGTTTTCATGCTTCGCTCTTCAATATAGGAGCGGAAGGTCAGCTTAATGCCGGCGCATTTACAATGGGTCTTATAGCCGTAAGCCTTGGTAATTTTCCATGGTATATAAGCATTCCTGTTTGCATAATTGTTTCATTTGGAGTAAGCGCATTTTTCGGATTGATACCGGCTATCATAAAAATTAAAAAAGATGTAAGCGAAGTTATCACAACTATAATGCTGAACTTTATCATTATGGCTCTGATAAATTATTTCCTGGTTGATTTTTTCGCTGTGAAATCCACAATGCGGACTGAAAAAATTTCGGATAGCTTCATGCTCTTAAAATTTTCATCTGTCTCTTCTTTCTTTCAGGGTTCATCGCTTAATATTTGTTTTATAATTGCTCTCGTACTTGCATTCATATCATATATAGTAATTTACAAAACAAAATTCGGCTATGAAATAAGAGCAGTGGGTTTTAATCCTTCAGCAGCAAAGTATATTGGTATTTCTCCCAATAAAATTATTATTCTTACATTCGTTATAGGTGCAGGTATTACAAGCCTTGTCGGATTAAATTTTATCATGGGCTATAAAGGATTTTACGAATACGGTTTTTCAAACAACGTCGGCTTCACAGCTATTGCAGTTGCTTTGCTTGCAAGAAATAATCCCATAGGTGTGATTTTCTCGGCGATACTTTTCGGAGTTCTGGATTTCGGCGGACTGACAGTAAACGATTTAGTCCCGAAAGAAATAGTACTTGTCGTACAGGGTGTAATTATTCTCACAATACTTTCAATCAACACAGTTGTAGATAAAAAATATAATTTGCAGAAATAACTTTACAAACAGTGGAACTGATAAATTCAATATTAACGGTAGCATTTCTTACGCAGGTTTTCAGACTGATGACTCCATATTATCTCGGCGCCTCTGCTGCAAATTTTTCAGAGCGCGGCGGAGTAATTAATATTGCCATCGAAGGCTTCATGGCTTTATCAGCATTTTCATTTGCAATGTTCTGCATCATTACACATAATGTTACGCTATCAGTTTTTCTTGCCATAATTATAAATTTAGTTTTCGCGCTTTTATATTCTCTCTTCACAGTAAAATTAAAAATTAATCAAATTGTAACAGGCGTTGGATTTAATATTCTTATTGCAGGGCTTACAAAATTTTTAATGATGATAATCTTTCACAGCTCAAGCAATACAGAAAGATTCGAAGGAATTCCTGATAACGCATTCATTGCGCAAATCCCTATCATCGGCGGTATACTTTCAGATTACATAGTTTTATTTGCAATCATTTTAATTTTTCTTTCTAATTTTGTTTTGTTTAAAACTACATTCGGGCTTAGATTAAGAAGCGTGGGTGAAAATCCTGAAGCGGCTGAGTCACTCGGAATAAAAGTAAGGCACTATAAAGTTTACGGAATTTTAATCAGCGGATTTCTTGCATCACTTGCCGGTATATGGCTTGCCTCAGAGCAGAAATCTTTCAGCGACGGAATGATTGCCGGCCGCGGATACATCGCTCTTGCCGCAATGATAATCGGCAAATGGAAACCCGTAAATATTTTCTTTGCTTCATTAATCTTCGCTTTCTTCGAAGCTCTTCAGATATCAATTCAGTTATCGGGCACTCCGATACCATCTCAGATAATACAAATGCTCCCCTACTTAATTACTATTTTAGTATTGATAGGTTTAATAGGAAAAACAAAACCGCCTGCAGCCGACGGCGTGCCTTATTAATATTTTTCCCATAACTATTTGTTGAATTCACTATAACAAATGAAATTTCTGTTGATTTTTATTTTACCGATTACAGTTCTGATTATTTCGTGCAGTAATAATGATTATGTTACAAATCCTGAAATTCCAATTGATAACCGATACACAATCATAGACGCAGATCCCTCATGGTCTCCCGATGGTAATTCAATTGTTTATTTCGCTGGTACATCTCCTTCAGACCCTGCCGGATTATATATTATTGATACAAATGGAAATAATAAAAGAAGCGTGACTAATTTGCTTGGCAATAGTCCTCATTATTCGCCGGACGGTTTGTGGATTCTTTTTGAATATCAAAACCATATTTATAAAAAAGGGATTGGAACAGATACATCTACGGTTAAACTAACTTCTAGTGGCACAAATAATTATCCTGCATGGAGTTATGATGGTCAATGGATAGCTTATCAAGCAAGAACTGATGAAAGCTTTGCATACATATGGAAAATGCGTGCAGATGGTACAGAGAAAAAAAGAATTATTTATACGCCAACATTAGGCGAAGTACAAATGCCGGATTGGTTCCCTGACGGTATAAGATTGGCAGTTTCTCGTTATATTGCTGGTCACGGCGGGGCTTCAGAGATTGGTATTATAGATACTGCAGGAAACTCAATAGTTACATTGACGGATGATAGAACAATGGATAACAGGCCCAAAGTATCTTCAGATAACACTATTGTCTATAATCATGATGTAAACTGGGGGCAAATAGTAACAGTTAAGCCTGATGGCTCAGGTTTTACGTTTGTAACTTCCGATCACAGTTTTTATCCTTGCTGGTCTCCTGACGGAAACATGATTGCTTATACGAATTCCACTTATGGCGATGGAAGAATTTGGTTGATGAAAAAAGATGGAACAGGAAGAAAAAAACTAACACACGAATAATGCAAGCTTATAAAGCACTAATCTTCGATTTAGGAAATGTTGTATTCAATGTTGACTTCGATTTGATTTACAAATACTGGTCAGAACGCTCAGAGATTCCTCTTGAGCAAATAAAAAATTATTTTGAGCACGATAAAAACTTTGATAAACTTGAACGCGGTGATTTAACTGAAGAAGAATACAGGGAGATTACAAATAAAAATCTTGGAATGAATTTATCACAGAAAGATTTTGATGAAGGACTTACTGCCTTATACTTAGATGAATGCGAAGATATTAATTCCCTTCTGAAAGAACTAAAGAAGAATTACAGAATTATTGCGCTTTCGAATACCAATATAATTCATAAAAGAATCTGGAGAGAAAAATATAAAGATACTATGGACCAGTTTGAAAAAATATTTTCTTCCCATGAAATCAATACAAGAAAGCCGGAGACCGAACCTTATTTAATTGCTTTAGACTATCTGAAAATGAAACCGGAGGAAGTGATATTTCTTGACGATAAGCCTGAAAATATCGAGCCGGCAAAGACGCTTGGTATGAAGACCATTACAGTTAAGTCGCCTATACAAATGCGGAAAGAGTTAAACGAAATAATTAATACAAAGTAGAGACGCAAAATTTTGCGTCTCTACGATGAAATTTTATTTTAAAAGCACCATCTTTTTTGTAGATACAAAATTACTGCCTGAGGCACCTGCAGCAGTTAATTTATAATAATAAATTCCGCTTGGATAATTTACCGCATCGAACCTTACGCCGTACTCCCCTGCATTTTTATTTTCATTTAAAATAATTCCAACACGCTTTCCTTCAAGATTAAATACTTCCAGCTTTATTTCAGATTTTTCTTTAAGATTGAATTGAATATAGGTTACCGGATTAAACGGATTAGGATAATTTTGCTTTAAAGAAAATTCAGAAGGAAAATTTGTTTCATAAGGCTCTGTCCCGACAGTATTATCAACTAATTTATAAATTTTATTATCACCGATAGAGCAGATATAAATATTTTTATTTTTATCCATACCGAATGATGAAATATTGTAAGGACTATCTAATAATAAAGTTGTAGTTGTCGGATTTATTCCATCATAAGTTAAAGCCCAGATTTTTCCGTTAGTATAATCTCCATAGATATATTTTCCTTTTACTGAAGGAAGCTGATTTGTATAGCTGACATAACCGCCGCTGATGGAAGTACCATCAGTTCTCGGATATTGATAAATAGGCTTTATGAGTCCCGTTGTATCACAAGGATTCGGATTAAAACAGTTATTGCCTTCCATTATTCTCCAGCCATAATTTTTTCCGCGGTTTACGATATCAATCTCTTCGAAAGTATTTTGACCAACATCGCCGCACCACATTCTTCCTGTAGAATCAAAACTAAATTTCCACGGATTTCTGAATCCCCATGCATAAATTTCTTTTCGCTGTGTTCCGACGCTATCCTTAAAAGGATTTGTCGATGGTATTCCGTAGTTATTCCCGCCGGCAACCGTGTCAATATTTATTCTTAATATTTTTCCGAGCAGCAAGGTTAAATTCTGCGCATTGTTAGGCGGGTCATTCTGCCCGGTACCCATTCCCCAGCCGATG
>JBHEKU010000060.1:0-4505 GCA_041859205.1 Ignavibacteria bacterium
CTTTAACTTAATGGTTTATGAACCGGACGATGTGAAAAATGAATACTATATACGTTACATTGGCACAGGCTCTAATGCAACCGATAAGCTTAAAGAATTATCATATCAGCTTCTCAAAGAAATGGGAGCATCTGATATTACCGATATTGTAAATATTTTAAGAGAGAGTGATGCATCTGCTATCGAACATAAGATGGTAGAGTTTTGCAAGAAGCAGTTTGAGAAGATAAGGGAAGATTACAACATAACAGAAATGTTATTCGAGAAAGATGCAACACGAAGCGAATCGAAGATAAAAGGAATGTTCTTACAGGCATTTCCGTGGCTGCGAACAAGAGAAATTCCCGGCAGCTTTAAGCTGGATGAATCTGCAAAGAAATTTTACGTTGGAATAAAAACTAATACGGATTCGTTTAAAAAATTCCAGAGTTTAATTACGGCCATCATCGGCTCAAGTGTTGAGTTCAAAGATTCCGGCGATAATTCATCCATTACATTCTATAGTGAGTGGGCAGGACTGCCATTATTCTATTCGTACACAATTGCAGAAGAGCTCAAAGGATATTATAAACATCTAAGCAATAACCATAATGTAGATATGCATATTTCCAAAAATGCTTTCATCTACAATGATATTATTCCGCTGAATGAAGAAGAGAAGAAGAGACTTAATGAAGCGTACAGAGCGTACTTAATGGGAATGATTTTCGGAGTATTCGATGTTATTCCTGAAAATGAAAATTCAAAAGCGATCTATAAATATACTAAGCAGGAAGGTATAACAGTAAAAAGAATTGAACAGCTTGGAATAGAATCACGATTAGTAAACAGATTATTCGAAGAGCAGGGTAAAGATTCTTTAAGATATAAAATTCTTAAAGATGCTGAAAAAGTAAAAGAAGAATTGATGAAGGCAGGTAAGCTTCCCGAAATGCTATTGATTTACGAATATTATTATGATGAAGTTTACAAACCGCTGGAAATAGAATCTGCCGGTGAAGAAAAACGAAAGCTTGAATCGTATCAATATAGAATTGCAAGAGAACTTGCGAAGGAAATAGAGGACTCAATACAGGAATCGGAACGTCCTGAGTTTATTGAAGCAGTACATAAACAGAAACGAGAATTTGCAAATTTCACAGAACTCATTGGTGACGGAAAGAAAAGAAAACTCAAAACAAATCTTTTAATAAAAGATTCAGATAAAGATACAAATAAGACGGAAGTAAAAACTAACGGAATACAGAATGAAACTACAGAAAAATTATCTTTAGATGATTTAAAGAAATACAAAACAGCTTTGGAAGAAGGATTGATTTCCGAAGAAGAGTACAATAAAATTAAATCTCAATTTTTAAAATTATAATATGCCGACATACGAATACAGATGCGGGAACTGCGGAAATGAAATTGAAGTAATGCAGTCAATGAAAGATGCTCCGTTAACAAAATGCCCTAAGTGCGGAAAAGAAACTCTGAAGAAAATGGTGAGCGGTGGAGCAGGACTTATATTTAAAGGAAGCGGATTTTATCTGACAGACTATAAAAACAAAAATACTTCTGAAGCATCGACATCTAAAAAATCAGAAACAAAAACCGAGACTAAAACAGAATCAAAACCTGCTGCAGCAAAAGACTCTACCTCGAAATAATTATTTTAATGCAGCTGCAGTTGCTGCATATCTGCTTACATCAAAACTTTCACCTAAGTATAATTTTCTAACGAGTTCGTCATTGGCGAGCTCGTTTGCAGTTCCCTGCCTGAATATTTTTCCTTCAATCAGAATATAAGCTCTATCAACTATAGAAAGTGTCTCGTGCACATTGTGATCAGTTATCAAAACTCCGATACCTTTAGCTTTCAGCTTTGAAATTATTTTCATAATTTCTTCTGATGCAATCGGGTCAATCCCGGCGAATGGTTCATCGAGGAGAATAAATTTCGGGTCGGTAGCAAGCGCGCGGGCAATTTCAGTTCTGCGTCTCTCCCCTCCGGATAGCTGGTATCCGTATGAGTTTTCGATGTGTGTTATATTAAAATCTTTTAAAAGCTGGTCGCATTTTGCTTCCCTGTCGAACTTATCCATCTTCATAAATTCCAGCACAGCCATAATGTTATTCCTCACAGAAAGTTTTCTGAAAATAGATGGCTCTTGTGGAAGATAACCGATTCCAAGTCTTGCGCGTTTATACATCGGGAATTTTGTAATCGTTTCTTTTGCAAGCTCTACTTCACCGGCATCCGGTTTAACCATTCCACATATCATATAGAAAGAGGTTGTTTTCCCTGCTCCGTTTGGACCAAGCAGACCGACAATTTCTCCCTGCTTAATATTCAAAGAAACGTTGTTTACAACAACTCTCTTTTTATATTCCTTCGTTAAATTTTTTCCTGCTAATTCTATTGCTGCCATTGTCTTTATTCTATCTGAAGATAGATGATATTACTTTAAAAAAATCTGTAATGTTTATTCCGTAAATTCCGGACTTAGCTCTCAGCACTGATATTCCATCGACGCAAACCATAACGAGAGCATGAATTATCCACGCATAGATGAACGAGCGAGCGCGTATTGCCTGAACGCCGAGTATTAGTCCCGCTAATATAGAACCGAATAATTCCAGTTCAGGTTTCCCTTTGTGCAGAATAAAGAACGGAATCATCTGAATAAAAATAGAGTACCATCCGAACTTTGGAAACAAGCCGAAAAGCATATAGCCGCGCCAGAAAAATTCCCAGCCAAGCATATAAAACGCCACGCACATTTCATAAAAAAGAAATATACCTAAATTATCTTTTACTTTAGAGCCGCCCTGCGGATAAGTGTTCGCAAAAGATTCAGAGCCGGAGACAATCCAAACAGCAGCAATCATGAATACGAAAAATATTGCAGTTGTTGTTAAGCCGTATTTCCAATCGCCCAACTGTAATCCGTAATCAGATAATTTTTGCCTGAATACGAGCATAATGGAAAGTATAGGAAGAATGAACATCAATGCGCCATCCATGCAGAACCAATACACACGTGAATCGAATCTATCGCCCCCTATATTATTGTAATAAAAAGTAGTAGATGCAAATGCAATTGAAATGAAAGTAATTACAGCAATGGAGAGAAATATATAAGAGACTTTGAAGTCCAGTTGTTTGAAATTATCTTTTATATCTTTAAACTCTTTGCCAATGATAGACATCTATTTCATTTTGATTATATACTGGAACTTCGGCGGGTTAATATTTACGACGTTCGCTTCAACAGGAAGCTGAATTTCGGGTACAAAATATCCGAGCGTATCATCTTCAAGCTTCTTAAAATCTATAAAGAGTTTTATTTCCGATGGATTTATTTTTGAAAGCTGCTCTACTCCGCCTTTTAAAGAAACTTCTGCTTTTGGCGGAATTAATAAAACCTCTTTATTATCAGGAACATTATTAATTGCGATATCTATCCCCTCAAAATTTTTATCTGCGGCAAGCTCAACGTTAAAACTATATCGCACTGATTTCGGCTCTATCCTGATTAGATTTCCGAGTGTGTCTTTTATATTTATAAGACCTGACATATTTGAATTAATGTCTTCGATAACTTTCACTTCAGTCGGCACAAACTTTATCCTGTTGATGACAGAATTAGCTCCTATTATTTTAACTGAGTCGGGGCTTAGTTTTACCGTGCCTACTAATTTATAATTATCTTTAGTCTTTATAATTAAATTACTTCTGAGGCGTACATACTTTTCTGAATATTTATCCAGATTGATATTAATTTCTTCCGGTTCAATTTTAGTAAGTGTTATGTTGGATGGAAGATTTAATCTATCCTGTATGGATTGATTAGTAATAATTTTAGATTCAGCTTTATACTTTGATAAGTCGAGTTTGTAATGCAGCTTTTTGAACATAAGTATATTCAGAAGATCCCAGCCTTTGCCGTTAACAGTGACATCTAAATTAGAAGGCAGCTGGTCTGAAACTGCCTCCGATTTAGAATAAGTTAACTCAAGCGGTACTTCAACTTCGATGCTGTAAGTATAGCTGAGATTCAGATAAATCCAAAGAATGACAGCAAAGAAAATTGAAAGAAATAATATTTTAGGATTTTTGAACAAAGTTATTTGAACTGTCTTAATTGTGCTTTCCAATTATCATCCCTGAATTCACCTCTGATTGTTGAATTTACCAACCTATAAACACCTGTCCCTGTCTCTTTTTCGATAAAATCCGCTTCTGTGCCACCCTGAAGAGCATCATATTTCCATTCTTCATAACTTTTTACATCGCTTTCAAAAGGATAATGATCTATTTGACTCGGCGGACCATAGAGAACATAGATTCTTCCTCTGTCCGTTTTCCATCCGGGATTATAATCTTCTTTGAATTTAGTGTTTGCTTCACTCATTCTCTTTAAAAAGGCAATTTTATATTCATTTTGAGGGGTCATAGGCATGTCATCCTTCTTTTTCCAAAAAGCAAACATAAATTTTCTTTTTTCTTCAAGAGTGGT
>JBHEKU010000312.1:0-4566 GCA_041859205.1 Ignavibacteria bacterium
AAAAAACTTGAGCTTGTAACTATGACTTTGAAAGATAAAATCTTCAAGCTTGAACACATGGAAGAAACAGAGCCTATGACGACAGGTGGAGTTACAACTGAAAAAGAAAATTCGAGATACGAAGCACTCTCAGCATTGTTGAATCTTGGCTATAACAGGAACGATGCAGAAAAAATTATAAGGGAAGTTTTAAAAGAATCATCAAATATTAATTTAACTACGGAAGAACTTATCCGTAAATCTTTAGAATACATAACAACAAAATAATGAGCAGAGAAGCACTAGAACCAATCTGGAGATCCATCAGAACAATTATTAAATCACATCCATGGCATGGAGTGCCGATAGGGAAACACTCACCGGCAATTGTAACAGCATACATTGAAATCGTTCCGACTGATACAGTGAAGTACGAAATAGATAAGGCAAGCGGCTACTTAAAAGTTGACCGCCCGCAGAAATACTCTAACATCTGCCCTACGCCTTACGGACTTGTTCCGCAGACATATTGTGCTGAACGCGTTGCT
Source organism: Ignavibacteria bacterium (assembly GCA_041859205.1). GTDB lineage: Bacteria > Bacteroidota > Ignavibacteria > Tepidaquicellales > Tepidaquicellaceae > JAFDZO01. Next base: position 528 of record JBHEKU010000312.1, read on the forward strand.
GAGATTTGCAGAAGAGAAACAGGAAGACCTAACATAGTAGGTGACGGTGACCCGCTTGATATCTGTGTATTAACAGAAAAGACAATAACTCACAGTGATATTTTATTACAGGCATCTCCTATCGGTGGATTCAGGTTTATTGACGGCGGTGAAGCTGATGATAAAATTATTGCAGTAATGCACGGTGATAATATTTTCGGTGTATGGGATGATATTACTGACTGCCCTGCATCGTTGATTGACAGATTAAAACACTACTTCCTTACATATAAAGATGCGCCGGGAGCAGATACATCGCATTGTGAAATTACTCACACATACGGCAGAGAAGAAGCTTATGAAGTTATTGAAGCAAGTTATCAGGATTACCTTGAAAAATATGCAAATCTTGACAAGCTTTTAAGGAATGACTTTGAAGATTTTAAATTAGAGTAATAATAATTTTAATTGCAGGGGGCTTTATCAATAGCTTCAATTTGCTTTTTGAAAGCCTCCTCTTCTAATTTTTTCGGTTTATCTTTTTGCAGCTCAAGCAGTTTATTCTGAAGTCTCTTTATCTCGCCTTTGTATTTCCCGCGTCTCTCTTCAGTTTTTTCTTTCAGAAATTTTTCTTTGGACTTAATCTCTTCTTTTATGGATTTCACAGCAGGCTTTCTGTTCATTTCATTTTTCGCTACAAAAATTTTCTGCCCGATATCTTTCCCTGCTTCAGATTTCTGGAATTGAAGTGTCTCTATTTTTTTATTTGCAGTTTTTTCTTCTTCTTTTCCTTTAGCTTTTTTTAATTCAGCTTTTGCTTCTTCAATTTTTTTATCGAAGTCAGAATCGGATTTTTTTAATGCATCGTTAAATCCCGCAATCTTTTTCTCTTCGGCAGCAGTTAGCATCTTCAGATCTTTTTCAAGAGTTTCTTTAGCTGTAAGAGTATCTTTCAGGTCCTTTTTAATTTCTTCCTCAACTTTTTCACTAAGCTTGACTGAGTCGCACTTAACCTGCTTGTAATCAGTTATCCATTTTTCTTCAGGAGATGAGCAGGAAAAAAGTACAGCTGCTGTAAATAATACTAATATGAAATAAATATTTTTCAATCTTCTAAAATTTTAACCAATTTACAAATTATATAGTTCATCTTTAAGTCTAAAGTTAATGAAAGCAATTGCATAGATTTTTTTAATGCCTAAGCTTATAATTGTAAACTTAAAAAAACTAAAACCCTTGTATGAAAAGAACTAATTACATTACGCTCTTTGTTTATCTGACAATATTACTAGTTACTCCGATTCTTATCCGGAGCGGCAGCAGCACAAACGCATCAGAGCTTGATAACAAAACAGTTTTAATGCCTTCTGACAGCACCGCTATTAACTGGGAAAAGATGAGCTTTGATGAAAGAAAACAATATATGAAAAAAGTTGTTATGCCTGCTATGTATGAAGAATTTAATAAGTTTGATTCCACACGCTTCACTGCAATGAACTGCAGAACCTGCCATGGCAGCGGAGTAAAAGCAGGGGACTTTAAAATGCCGAACTCACGCATAGCTAAACTGACTATGAACTTTGAAGAAATGGCTCATGATAATCCTCATTACATGAACTTTATGGCAACTGTTGTAAAGCCTAAGATGGCTGCTTTACTCGGCAAGCCTGAATACACACACGAATCACAATCAGGCTTTGGATGTCAGTCATGCCACATGTTCGAGGAAGCACCGGTAAAATAATTTTTAAGATTATATTTACAGAATAAAAAAAAACGGACTGAACTACTTCAGTCCGTTTTTTTTTTGCTATAATTTGAATTACAAACTTTTTGAATAAAAAAAAACAGTGAGTGCGTATTAAATATCTAGCTGTAACCCCAATTCCAGATAGATATCGATACCGGATACAGAATCGGAACCACTCCGATTTGATTGTATCCTTACACTCACTGTAATTTAACCCTTCTCGGTTATATTATATTCCAATTCTCGTGCCAAAACGGGTTCGGAAAATTCCTCTGTTTTTGAGGTTTTTGACGAAAATTCATTTTCATAATGACAATAGTGTCGTAAGTATTGAAAATTTTGTCAGCAGTATTTTGCAAAAAAAAAAGCCCGCAGAATACTACGGGCTTCGGTTTGAAAATTATTTTGTAAGACTTAATAGTCCACTCTTAATCCAAATGTGAAATAATTATCTGTCATCTTTCTGCTTTCAAAAATATTGTCAAAAATTTTATTCATGTAGTCAAAAGTTAAATAATATTGTTTTATTGGTTCAAGCTCTGCATGGAAATTAAGGATTGTCCGGTTCTTTCTATTCCCTTGTAGAAAGACCGGTGTTGTTGCAGTGTTGCCGACACCGTTGCTTCTGTTTAAGTCCCCGCCATATGTTGCAATAATTTTACCTGTTGAATCCAGAATATTTCCGTCACCTGATCTTTGAAATTTAAAATCTACACTGAACCTGACCCGGCTTGAAACAGGATAGTTCATCTGCACTGCAACTTCATCAGAGTTTGGAGGAAGGGCATGGCCAATTGAGTAACCCCAGTTAGCATAGGTACTTTTATTTGTTGTGTGCGAGTAAACGAACGGGTCTATCTTTGTATATTCTAATTTTAATTCCAGATTTGGAATTGTAAATGCATCTGACCAGAAGCCTCCGAGCTGATATGCAAATTTATTAATTACTTTTGAGTTTTCTTTGAACAATGTTGAAAACTCTAAGTCATCAACTAAAAATGAACCTTGGAACGAAAGATTATTCAAGGGCTTAACTAAGGCATCTATGCCAAGCATTGTGTTATTTATGTCTTCATTATATCCCTGTGACGGTTTATTAAATTCGGCTGATGCAAGAAAACTTATAGGGTTTAAAAATGTAAAACTGAACGGTGAATTAGGAATTACAACAGCTTCATAAAGACCAAGCTTAAATCCTTTAGAGAAATTTATATCTAATCTGTGTGATGCAATATTCTTTGAATCAAGTTTTTTCCCGAGCGAATCTCCGCGAATGCTTCCGTAAGAAAATGTGTATTTAAAAACTTTGCTGTTTAAATCCAGCTTAACAAAATCATACGGTATGCTGTTTCGTGACATAAATAAATTATCTATAAAGCCGAGTCCCTGCACCATCTGATATCTTCCTAAGGAAACTGCTATCCAGTTTGTTTTAGCCTGATATCTAAGGTAGCCTTCGTAATTATTGTAATATTTTTTTCCCCCGTAGGAAACGGTTCCGGTTGCATCTATTTTAGGATTTGTTCTTCTTACAAAATCAAAATCTTCATATGTTCCTGATACCTGTGAATTGTTTGAAGCGCGCAGGTAAGCAGCAAGAATTCCGTTAAAGTTTGCTTTAAATCTGAAACCAAGCTCTCCCATAAGAGATTTATGGCTTCCCATTGAGTCACCGCTGGATATTCTTTCAATAAAACTCCCTATACCATCCAGATAAAAATTGAAAGTGGAGTCTTTATAAGTGTATAGATACTTTTGTTTATCATTGTTGAAAATGTCATTCAAGCGCGGCTTATTAAAAAATGGCAGTTCGTTTTCATCTTTGTTTTCTATATTTAAAACTACGAAGTATTTTTTTAAAATACTCTTATCAACTGATGTAAGTTTGTTCTACTGATTATTGACTTCTACAAGTAGTTTACTTACAGCTCCTTTTGATAACGGAATAGAGGCAGAATTATATTCTATAATTCCTTTATTATACATTCTTTCTAAAAAAGAATAAACGTTATCACTTACATCAATTAGCTCTACCTGAGAAAATGAAACACTCTTCGCAGAAAAAAATAAAAGTATTGCAAAGAATGATATCTTTAAAAAAAACTTGTTTGAGATTTTCAAAATGAGTCGGGTTTAAATTGGGAGAGTTATTTATTTTCTGAAAAGATTATTTAACACATCAAAAATTCTTTCAAAGTCTGAATCAGTTAAGTTTGAGCCCGATGGCAGACAAAGTCCTTTTTCAAATATATCTTCTGAAACACTTCCTCCGAAATATTTACATTCATTAAAAATCGGCTGAAGGTGCAT